>JAGBGK010000023.1 GCA_017936005.1 Tidjanibacter sp. | reverse complement strand
GAATTGAGAATTGAGAATTATTCCCTAAACTCCTTAAATTCCCAAAACTCTCGGGTAACAAAAACGTTACCCAAGAGCAGAAAGAACAACAAAGGGATTTGAAAATTGACATACCCCTCCGCCCTTCGGGCACCTCCCTTAACTTAGGGGAGGAGTGGTCGGGATGGCACGGGTATCGAAAACGATACCCGAGAAAGCGGTGGGCACCATACAAAAAAACACGGGTATCGAAAAAGATACCCGTGAGAGATGGTTGGCACATCCTCGGAGTGCTACTTCACTGCCACACAGTCGATTTCCACGAGTGCGCCTTTGGGCAGGGCAGCAACCTCATAGCAGACACGTGCGGGGAACGAGCCGCTGAAATAGTCGGCATAGATGGCGTTCATTGCGCCAAAATCGGAGATGTGTTGCAGCAGCACGGTGGTCTTAACCACGTCGCAATAGTCGAGGCCTGCCTCGTGCAGAATAGCACCCAGATTATCAAGCGATTGGCGGGTCTGTGCCTCAATACCCTCGGGCATCTCGCCCGTGGCTGGTACGAGGGGCAGTTGGCCCGAGACATAGAGTGTACCATTGGCATCAACAGCCTGGCAGTAGGGGCCCACAGCGGCAGGCGCAAGGGGCGAGCAGATTGTACGTTTCATAATTGAAAAAGTGTTGTGTTTATTTTTGGTTTATTATAGTTTTCTCGCCACAAATTTATATATTTGCCGTAGAAAGTCAAACTATAAAAACATAAATCGTTATGCGTGTAGCAATATATGGTGCCGGTTCGTTGGGCACAATTCTTGGAGCATACATCAGCAAGGCCGGTGAGCCTATCGAGCTTATCAACCGCAACAAAGCCCACATCGAGGCTCTGCAAACCAAAGGCGCACAGGTGGTTGGAACCGTTGAGTTCACACAGCCCGTGGTGGCCTACACCCCTGCGGAGATGAGTGGCAAATATGACATCCTTTTCCTGATGACCAAGCAACAGCACAACGCCGAGGTGGTGGCTATGCTCAAAGACTTTTTGGCCGAAGATGGCGTGTTGGTAACCTTCCAGAACGGCCTGCCCGAGATGCAGATTGCCGACATCTTGGGAGCCGAGAGGGTGTTGGGTTGTACCGTTGCGTGGGGTGCTACGCTCAAAGAGGCAGGCGTGTGTGAGCTCACCAGCGAGCCCGATGCGTTGTCCTTTGCGCTGGGTGCCATCACTCCACAGCCCCACAAATATTTCGGCGAGGTAAAGCGACTGTTGGAACTGATGGGCACGGTGGATGTGGAGGAGAACTTCATCGGCACCCGTTGGAGCAAGTTGCTCATCAATGCCGCCTTCTCGGGTATGAGTGCCGTGTTGGGTTGCACCTTTGGCGAGGCTGCCGGGGAGCGTGGCTCACGCCACATCGTGCAGGCACTCATCAAGGAGTGTATCGACGTGTGTGCCGCAGGAGGTATCCGCATCGAGCCTGTACAGGGTAAGGACATCGTGAAGTTGCTCGACTACTCCGGCCCCATCAAAAAAGCCGTTTCGTTCTTCATCATCCCCATCGCCATCCGCAAACACGCCAAACTCAAAGCGAGTATGTTGCAGGACATCGAGAAGGGCAAACTTACCGAGGTGGATGCCATCAATGGTGCCGTGTCGGCCTATGGTCGCAAGGTGGGTGTGGCAACTCCTGCCAACGACTGCGTGGTGGAGATTATCCACAAGATTGAGAAGGGCGAGCTGAAAGCCTGCCGGGACAACCTCCAATATTTCAAATAGAAACACAACCATATTGGTATGAAAAAGATAGTTCTCATTGTGGCTGTGGCCCTCTTTGCTGTGGGGTGCTGCGATTGTCGCAAGAGCTCGCCCAAGGCCCACAAGCCCCTGAATGCCACCGAGTGGACCCTCAGGCAGATGAACGGACGTAACGTGGCCGCCGACCTCACCGAGGGTAAAGCCCCCACGTTGGTACTCTCCACCGACGGCTCCTATGGTGGTTTTGGCGGATGCAACAGCTATGGCGGACAGGCTAAAATCACCCCCTCGGAGGTGAAGTATCAGAAGAATACGGCGGGTAAGGTTGAGTTTGGGGCGATGTACTCCACCAAGCGTTTCTGTCCCGACGACAAGTTGGAATATGCCTTCTTCAAGGCCCTCGACGGGGTGGACTCCTTCACCATCGAAGGCAACAATTTGTATCTCTTCACCCAAGGCGAACTAACCCTCGTCTTTGTAGCAAAATAGAACAAACAAGGCCCTCCCTTTATGGAGGGCCTTGTTTGTTCGTCGACCGTCGACCGTCGACCGTCGACCGCTACACTATTTTTCTGCCGAGCCACACCATCGTAAGGCCCAGCACAAGGCTCAACACCACATAGGCCACAAACAGTGCCCATTGGCTACGGCCGAGCATCAGGTACATATCGTCGGCAAAGGTCGAAAAGGTGGTGAAACCACCGCAGAAGCCCGTAATCAACAGCAGGCTCATCTGGGACGACAGAACACCCTTCTCCTCGGCCAACCCAAAGAGCACGCCAATAAGAAAACTACCCACCACATTCACCACAAACGTACCCCACGGAAAGGCTCCGTGACTGAGGTGGGCACACAATTTACCGGTCAGAAAGCGCAGGCAGGTTCCAATAAAACCACCACATCCTGCAATCAACATCGCTTTAATCATACTTTTTGAGCTGTTAGCTTTTAGCCGTTAGCCATTAGCTTTTTTTGTTATTTTTTATAGGGCAGAAAGGGCAAGAAAGGGACTTTCTTAAATTCCTTAATCTCCCTAAATTCTCTAAACTCTCAATTCCCCAAACATCGTGCCGCTTTTTTTCGGCACGGTGTTTGGATGTTTTGTTGTGCTCCCGAAATCCATCCGACACACAAAATTAGCAAAAATTATGCACCTGACACCAAAAGAGAGAGATAAACTCACACTGCTGAGTTTGGGTCTCATAGCCGAGAGGCGCAAGTCGAAAGGCCTGCGTCTGAACTATCCCGAAGCGGTAGCCTACATCACATCCATCGCCCTCGAAGAGGCAAGGGAGGGTAAGACCGTGGAGGATGTTATGAAGAGTGCCGCCGAAGCACTCACCAAAGAGGACGTAATGGAGGGCGTGGCCGATATGATTGGGCTACTGCAAGTGGAGGCCGTATTTACCGACGGCAGCCGTCTGATCAGCATCCACAACCCCATAAAATAAGACTTTACGACTATGGCAAAGAAAACGGAAAATAGCACCTGCGGAGGCGGAGTTCCCGTGGGTGGAGTGCTCCTCGCAAGCGGGGATATCGAGATTAACGCAGGGCGACAGACCACAAGCCTCAAAGTGCGCAACACGGGCGACAGGCCCATACAGGTCGGCTCCCACTACCATTTCTACGAGGTCAACCGACACCTCTCCTTCGAGCGCGAACAAGCCTTTGGGTACCATCTAAACATCCCTGCCACAACCGCCATACGCTTCGAGCCCGGCGACGAACGCACGGTTGAACTTGTGGCCTACGGAGGTCGCCGAAGGGTTATCGGCTTTGCCGGCACGGTGAACGGATGGACGGGGAAGAATTGAGAATTGAGAATTGAGAATTATAGGAATTAGGGAGTTTAGGGGAAACCCTTTCTGCCCTTTCTGCCCTTTTTGCCCTAAAAAAAATATCCACAAATTGAATACGGTCGACGGTTGACGGTCGACAAAAAAAATACTAATTGAATGAAAATCAGCAGACAACAATACAACGACCTCTATGGTCCAACTGTGGGCGACCGCATAAGACTCGCCAACACAGACCTCTTCATCGAAATCGAAAAAGACCTCCGAACTTTTGGTGACGAGGTTGTCTATGGTGGCGGTAAAACCCTGCGTGATGGTATGGGTATCGACAACGGCACCACCAGCCAGCAGGGCTCGCTTGACATTGTCATCACCAACGTAACCATCGTGGATGCCGTGTTGGGCGTGGTCAAGGCCGACGTGGGCATCAAAGATGGGCGTATTGCGGGCATTGGCAAGGCCGGCAACCCCAACATTATGGATGGTGTTACCAGAGGTATGGCCACAGGCCCCTCTACGGATGCAATCAGTGGCGAACACCTCATACTCACCGCCGGAGGTATCGATGGACACGTCCACGTTATCTCGCCCCAGCAGGTGGATGCGGCACTTTCGGGTGGTATCACTACCCTCATCGGTGGCGGTATCGGCCCCACCGACGGCACCAACGGAACAACCATCACAAGCGGAACGTGGAACATCCACCGTATGCTCCAAGCGGCCGAAGGATTACCCATCAACATCGGCTACCTCGGCAAGGGTAACTGCTCACAGAAGGCTCCCCTTGCGGAGCAAATCGAGCAGGGAGCAATGGGCCTGAAAATACACGAGGATTGGGGCAGTACCCCACAGGCGATACGCACCGCCCTGAGGGTGGCCGACCGCTACGACGTGCAGGTGGCCATCCACACCGACACCCTCAACGAGGGCGGCTATGTGGAGGACACCATCGCCGCCTTCGACGGACGTACCATACACACCTACCACACCGAAGGTGCTGGTGGCGGACACGCGCCCGACCTGCTGAAAGTTGCCTCCTATGGCAACGTGCTCCCCTCCTCCACCAACCCCACCCTGCCCTATGGAGTCAACTCGCAGACCGAGCTCTTCGATATGATTATGGTGTGCCACAACCTCAACCCCAAGATTCCATCCGATGTGGCCTTTGCGGAGAGTCGTGTGAGGCCCGAAACGCAGGCCGCCGAGAACTTCCTGCACGACAGAGGTGTATTGTCGATGTTTTCGTCCGACTCGCAGGCTATGGGACGTGTGGGCGAGAGTTTTATGCGCGCCATTCAGACGGCCTGCTATATGAAGTCGAGGGTGGGTAAACTCCCCGAGGACAGTCCCAACAACGACAACTTCCGTGTGTTGCGCTACATTGCAAAGATTACCATCAACCCCGCCATCACCTATGGTATCGACTCGGTGGTTGGCTCGGTGGAGGTGGGCAAGATGGCCGACCTTGTACTGTGGGAGCCTGCTATGTTCGGTGCCAAGCCCAAGATGGTCATCAAGGGCGGTATGATTTCGTGGGCCAATATGGGCGACCCCAACGCCTCGTTGCCCACACCGCAACCTATGATTTACAGACCTATGTTTGGTGCTTTCGGAAGCGCACTGCCCCACACCAACCTCACCTTCGTATCGCAAGCGGCATACGATTGCGGCATTGCCCAGAGGCTCGGCCTACAACGTAGGGTTGTACCCGTAAAGGGTTGTCGCACACTCACAAAGGGCAATATGATACTCAACAGTGCAACGCCCGTGATTGATGTAAATCCGGAGAGTTTTCAGGTGTCGGTCGATGGCGAGTTGATAAACCTCACCCCCGCACAATCAATCTCCCTTGCGCAACTCTATTTTTTCAGTTAACAACACCTTAACACTCTACAACGTGAACGTTTACAGAAACATACTAGGCAATGCCTCCACCGAAGAGTGGAAAGACCGACTTCTCGGAGCCGACATCGACTACATCGAACTCGACCAATGGAACGCACAAAAGAGCCGCCTGTTGGCCATTAGCACCAGCGGCAAAGCCTACCCTTTGGCCTTTGAGCGTGGCGAACGACTCCACGATGGGGATATCATTCAGTTCGACTCGCAGGCCCACAGTGCAGCCGTAGTGAAAATCAAGCTGGGGGAAGTGTTGGTCATCAACATAGCCCCACTTGCACTACGGCACACCGAGGAGGCACTCGCCACTGCCATCGAACTCGGGCACGCACTCGGCAACCAACACTGGCCTGCGGTGGTCAAAGGGAGGGAGATATATGTACCCCTCACTGTGGACCGCAAGGTGATGCTCAGCGTGATGCGCACCCACAATTTCGGCGGTGTGGAGTTTGCGTTCCGACCGGGCAAGGAGGTACTACCCTACCTGTCGCCATCGGAGGTGCGGGTGTTGTTTGGCGGCTCACTCAGGGAGCACGAGCACCCATACCACTCCTCGGCTCATCCACACCATACACACCACTCACACACAACCTTCTCCACCTCTCCCTATGAGCCATTCCTATAAAGACATAGTAGGGGCGGTGGAGATTGGCACCCACCACAGACTCTCGGTGGGCTCTCTGTTTCGGCTATCGCAGATCTCCGATTCGGCCTTTCCCGTTGGCGGATTTTCGTTTTCGGGCGGCTTGGAGAGTGCCGTAGCGAATGGCATTGTGGAGGATGCCATCACTCTGGGCGACTACACGAGGGGCGTGGTACGCACCGCAGGTGAGTGTGATTGTGTAGCTATGCTACACGCCTATCGGGCCGCCTCGGAGGGCTACCTCGACCAACTCATCGTGTCGGACCAGAGGCTCTTGTCGTTCAAAATATCGGCCGAAGCACGAGCTATGACGCTCAAAATGGGACGCAGGCTCACCGAGCTGCTCCACTCTACCACCACTGCCTCCACAACCCCCATTGTGGAGCAGTGGAGGGAGTGGGTGGTGGGTGGCCAGACCGCAGGCACCTACCCGATAGCGAGTGCGGTGGCAGCCGTGGCGTGGGGCCTTGGCGAGGAGGAACTCTTCGTGGGGCACCTCTACGGGGTGGCATCCTCGGTGTTGGGTGCTGCACTGCGACTGATGCGTATCACACACATCGAAACGCAAACCATTGCGCTCCAACTCGCTCCCCTCGTGGAGGAACTCTACCGCCAAGTCCACCACCGCACGCTCGAAGATATGCGCTCCTTTGCGCCAATGATAGACCTTGCAACCTCGCTCCACGAGAGAGGAACGCAGAGGATGTTTATGAATTGAGAGTTGAGAATTGAGAATTGAGACAAATGCGAGTAAGCGAGGGCAGAGGCCACTTGTGGACTATGCAGAGCGGGAGCATTTTAGAGCAAGCGAAGCTTGGTCAATTGAGAATTATTTTCAGGAAGGCACAGGTATTAAAAAAGATACCCAAGAACAAAAAGAAAAACATTCACTAATTACTCTTTTGTGAGTAAGTTGAACATTATCATCTACAAATGACAAAAAACACCTGTCGCATAGGAGTCGGTGGGCCCGTAGGTTCGGGCAAGACCGCACTCATCGAAACGCTCACACCACGACTGCTTGCCAAGGGTTTGCAGGTGGTCATCATCACCAACGACATCGTTACCACCGAGGATGCCAAACACGTCCGCCGAATATTGCGTGGCACTCTGGCCTCCGAGCGCATTGCAGGAGTGGAAACGGGAGCGTGTCCACACACCGCCGTAAGGGAGGACCCCTCAATGAATTTGGCCGCAGTGGAGGAGATGGAGGAGAGGTTTCCCGACACCGATATACTCTTCATTGAGTCGGGTGGCGACAACCTCACACTCACATTCAGCCCCGCACTTGTGGACTTCTTCATCTACGTCATAGACGTAGCCGCCGGCGACAAGATTCCTCGCAAGGACGGGCCGGGGATATCCCACAGCGACATCCTCGTAATCAACAAAACCGACCTCGCACCCTACGTGAGGGCCGACTTGGAGGTGATGCGCCACGACAGCCGAATGATGCGTGGCGAGAAGCCCTTTGTGTTTACGAACTGCTTTACGGGCGAGGGCATCGACACCCTCGTTGGGCTCATCGAGCAGATGGCACTCTTCGACACCGTAGAGGCGGTCTAAATGGGAAAAAGATTATGGCAGTTGCAAACACTCTTCCTATGGCCCTCAATAGGGATATTGTGGCCAAGCAGGGCCATCTCGAAATGGGCTTTGAGGTGGACAATAGCGGTAGGAGTATCCTACGGCACCTCTACCGCAGGGTACCCATTGTGGTACAGCAGGCTCTCTACTTCGACGAGCAGTTGCCCACCCTGCCTTGTGTCTACATCCTCTCGTCGGGTGGTCCCTACGTTGATGGCGACCGCTATGAGCACCACATAACTCTGGGCGCAGGGGCTATGGCCCACATATCCACCGGTGCCGCCACAAAGGTCGCCACAATGAGCCACGACCATTGTAGGCTCACACAGACCTTCCACCTTGCCGAAAGGAGCTACTTGGAGTGGTTGCCACAGCCCACAATTCCACATCGTGGGGCAAGGCTCTTGGCACACACCACCATCACCCTCCACCCCACCGCTGCGCTATTCTACGCCGAGAGCTACACCTGCGGGCGACTCCACCACGGCGAGAAGTTCACCTACGATTGGCTCAATACCTCGCAGGTGGTAAGCAACACAGAGGGTGAGGTTTTGCTGCGCGAGGCTATGTACATTGCACCCCGACAACTGTCGCCCGAAAGGCTCGGCACTTTGGGACACTATCGGCACTTTGGCTCGGTGATTATGATGGCTCCGCCCGACATCAGCCGCACCCTCTACGCCTCTCTCACTCCCCACATCACCTCCTCCGAAGCGATGAGTGTTGCGCTTCTGCGGGGTGATGTGGGCGTGGTCGTAAGGGTGTTGACACTCTCCACCGAAGCGCTCAAAACACGCACCCGCTCACTCTGCTCCTCGTTCCGACAACTCGTCAAGGGGTGTCCCCTACCGGAGGAGTTTGCGTGGCGATAGGAGAGGAAATTCAAAATT
>JAGBGK010000022.1 GCA_017936005.1 Tidjanibacter sp. | reverse complement strand
GTATGGCCCCCAATTTGAAGTATAGCCACCCATAAGTGGCACATAAACAACGGTATAGTATGCAGAAAAACCTCGTTATAGTAGAGTCCCCCGCAAAGGCTAAGACAATCGAAAAATTCCTGGGTAAGGATTTTAAGGTCTGTTCTTCCTATGGACACATCCGCGATTTGGCGAAAAAAGGTATCGGTATTGATGTAGAAAATGGTTTTAAGCCCGCCTATGAGGTGGCAGCCGAGAAGACTAAATTGGTTTCCGACCTGAAAAAAATGTCGCAACAGGCCGAGAGTGTGTGGCTCGCATCTGATGAGGACCGTGAGGGAGAGGCTATCGCTTGGCACCTTACACAGGTGCTCGACCTGCCCGTGGAGCAAACCAAACGTATCGTCTTCCACGAGATTACCAAACAGGCTATTTTGGAGGCCATCAAGGCTCCACGTACTGTGGATATGAACCTCGTGAATGCACAGCAGGCGCGCAGGGTGTTGGATAGGCTTGTGGGTTTTGAACTTTCGCCCGTGTTGTGGAAGAAGGTTAAACCTGCGCTTTCGGCCGGTAGGGTACAGAGCGTGGCTGTGAAGTTGCTCGTGGAGCGTGAGAGGGAAATCATCGACTTCAAGGGTGGCGAGTTCTATCGCATTACGGCTCGTTTTGTGGCCGAGGATGGCAAGACCTTCAAGGCTGAGTTGGACCGCAAGTTCAACACCAAGGCCGAGGCTGTGAAATTCCTCGAAGGCCTTGTGGGCGCGGAGTTCAGGGTAGAGAGCGTGGAGTCGAAGCCCGCAGAGAAATTCCCAGCAGCACCCTTCACCACTTCGACCTTACAGCAGGAGGCCGGTAGGAAACTCTCGATGTCGGTGGCACAAACTATGTCGGTGGCGCAGAAACTCTATGAGAACGGTTTTATTACCTATATGCGTACCGACTCGGTAAACCTCTCGCAGCAGGCTCTCGCAGCAGCAAAGGAGGCAGTTGTTAATCTCTATGGCGAGGAGTATCACCAATGGAGGGCATATAAAACCAAGAGTAAGGGCGCACAAGAGGCACACGAGGCTATCCGTCCCTCCTACCTCGACAAGCAGAGTATTGATGGTACAACCGCCGAGAAGAGACTCTATGAGTTGATTTGGAAACGTACGGTGGCATCGCAGATGGCGTCGGCAAAGATTGACAAAACCATTGTGACAATCAATATCAGTGGCCACGAGGAGCATTTTGTGGCTGTTGGTGAGCAGTTGCGCTTTGAGGGTTTTATGAAACTCTATTCGGAGTCGGTTGAGGAGGAGAGCGAGGGCGAGAGTGCTGTGTTGCCTGTTGTGGGCGTAGGACATACGCTCGTCAATAAGGATGTTGTCGCCACGCAGAAATACACTCCACAGCCCTATCGTTACAGCGAGGCTTTGTTGGTTAAGAAACTCGAAGAGCTGGGTATCGGACGTCCTTCGACCTATGCACCCACCATCTCGACAATCATCAATCGTGGCTATGTTGTTAAACAAAATAAGGAGGGTGTGAAACGCTCCTACACGACCATAACGCTTTCGAAGGGTAAACTCTCGGAGAAGGGACACAATGAGGTGGTTGGTAAGGAGAAGGGTAAACTCTCTCCTACCGATATCGGTATGCTCGTGAACGACTACCTGCAAGAGCAGTTCCCCGACATCCTCGACTACAACTTCACCGCAACCGTGGAGAAGGAGTTCGACCTCATCGCCGAGGGCAAAGAGGGGTGGACAGAGATGATTGGCGAGTTCTATGGCGACTTCCACAAGACGGTGGAGAACGCGCTCGGCTCGCAAATCAAACAGAACAGTTCGGTACGTCAACTCGGTGTGGACCCCGTGAGCGGACTCCCCGTATCGGCTCGTATTGGTCGCTATGGCCCTATGGTGCAGATTGGTGGCGAGGATGGCGATAAGGCCCGCTTTGCAAGCCTCAAAAAAGACCAACTCATTGCAACCATCACACTCGAAGAGGCTCTCGCACTCTTTGTGTTGCCTCGCAACTTGGGTACATACAAGGGTGAGGAGGTGTCGGTGGGCATTGGTAAATATGGTCCCTATGTACGCCACGGTGCCTCTTTTGTGTCGATGCCCAAGGGTGATGACCCATATACCGTAACCATTGAAAGGGCGTGTGAACTCATCGATCAGAAGGAAGAGAAGGCTAAGGTGGCCAAGGAGCCAATCAAACGCTTCGACGGTGTGGATGACCTTGTGATACTCAGCGGTATCTATGGCCCTTATATTCAGTGTGCCGGTAAGAACTACCGTATTCCCAAAGGCAAAGATCCCCAGACACTCACCATCGAGGAGTGTAGGGCGATAGTTGCCAAGTCGAAAAAGTAGGGCAGTGGTTGCGTTGTATAATGATAAAGAAGGTTCGGAGCTATCCGAACCTGCTTTGTTTTATTATGGTTTGGGGATTACGTCGCTGCGCTCCGTGATGCCCCTTTGCTCGCCGCAGGGCCCTTGCGAAAGGCAAAATAACGCAGGGCTTTTTTTGTGGGGGGGGTGGGGAAATAGAGGGATTACGTCGCTACGCTCCGTGATCCCCTTTGCTCGCCGCAGGGCCCTTGCGAAAGGCAAAAGCCTGCCTCCCCAATGAGAGTCTTTTTTTTGTATCTATATGGGGCTTATGAGTAAACTCACGCCCCGTATAGACACAAAAAAACCTCTGCTTGTGCAGAGGTTTCAGGCTTTTGCCTTTCGCGGAGAAAGGGGGATTCGAACCCCCGGTACAGTAATCCCGTACGACAGTTTAGCAAACTGTTGGTTTAAGCCACTCACCCATCTCTCCGTGCTTGACTTAAAAAGCAGGGCAAAGATAAGCAGATTTCTCCAAT
>JAGBGK010000021.1 GCA_017936005.1 Tidjanibacter sp. | reverse complement strand
GAAAATTACTCCTCCCCTAAGGTAGGGGAGGTGCCACAAAGTGGCGGAGGGGTATGCAGACGGTCGACGGTCGACGGTCGACGGTTGACGGTCGGCGGCCCGCTTTTTGGATATTCCATAAAAATTCGTACTTTTGTAGGTTGAATGTCTCTTAGGGAGAAGCAAAAAAGAGAATGATTAGCAACGAAAATATGGTCAACAACACGCTCCAACGTGCCACCGACACCCGCGCATTGAAGGTCGGAAGTGGCGTTGTGGCCGAGTGTGGCCGTATGTTCCGTGAGCTCTTTGGCTCACGCAAGGCAATCATTGTGGCCGACACACAGACCATCAAACTTGCCGGACAAGCCGTACAGGCTTCGCTCTCCGAAGCAGGCATCGAACAAGAGACCCCGTTCCTCTTCGACTCCGTGGGCCTTGTCTCCGACTGGACTTTTGTGGAACAGCTGGACGCTCGTTTGGGCACCACCGACGCTGTGGCTGTGGCCATCGGCTCGGGTACTATCAACGACCTTGCAAAGATATGTTCCTACCACGCAGGCAGGAGCTATATGGTTGTGGCAACAGCGGTGTCGATGGATGGCTACACCGCCTATGGCGCACCGATGATTAAGGATGGTATGAAGCAGACCTTCGACTGCTCCGCCCCGATGGGTGTGATTGCCGACACCGACATCATCGCCACCTGCCCTCCACAAATGATAGCCAGCGGTTATGCCGACCTGCTGGCCAAAATACCCACCGGTGCCGACTGGATTTTGGCCGACCGCTTGGGCGTTGAGCCTATGGACGACTTTTCGTTCTCGCTTGTGCAGGATGGTCTGCGCGAGGCTTTGGCCAACCCTCGGAGTGTGTGTGAGGGCTCGCAGGATGCGCTCATCAAGCTGACCGAAGGACTCCTTATGAGTGGCTTTGCTATGCAGGCCCACCGTTCGAGCCGACCAGCGAGTGGTGCCGACCACCTCTTTGCACGCCTGTGGGAGATGGAACACCTACCTACATCGCACGGCTTTATGGTCGCCATCGGCCTCTTGTGCTCCACAGCACTCTATGAGTGCCTGCTCAGGGAGGATATCGGCTCGCTGGATGTGGAGTCGGCTGTGGCAGCGTGGCCCACCGCCGAGGAGGCTCGCCTGGAAGCACTCGTAACATTTGAAGGTACCAACTTCCCGCTTATTGGCGTGAAGGAGACCTCGGCAAAATATATCAACAAGCGCGAGTTGCGCCGACAGCTCGGTGTGCTGAAAGCCAATTGGGGCGAGATAAAGGCCGCCGTTGAGGCGCAGATTTTCTCGTTTGAGGAGTGCAAACGTCTGCTTGCGGCCGTTGGAGCACCCACCGAGCCGGAGCAGATTGGCATCAGCCGCAGTCGCCTGAAAGAGAGCGTGATTAAGGCCGTGAAGATTCGCCGCCGCTTCACCATCCTCGACCTCGGCTTGCGCTGTGGCCTGCTCAACAAGTGGATGGACGAGATCTTTGGCCCCGGTGGCAGGTGGGAAATCGAGGAGTAGCCTCCCCGCCAATCCCCCACCCTGCGTTCCGTTTTGGCAACAATCCCCCCTACGCAATGAAATTCCAAACACCATACACCTCCGACGAGTTGGCCCACCGCTTGGGCCGACTGCGCCACGTCGCCCTCGATATGGACGGCACGATTTATATGGGTAGCCGCCTGTTCCCCTGGACCCACAAATTCCTAGCCGACTTGGAGGCCCACGGTATTGGCTACTCGTTCCTTACGAACAACCCCTCGAAGAGTGTGGAGGACTACCTTGCGGCCCTTGCCACGATGGGCATTGAGTGTGGCAGGGAGCGCATCTACACCACCACCATCGCCACCATCGACTACCTCCGCACCCACCACCCTTCGGCCCACCGACTCTTCCTGCTCGGCACTCCGAGTATGGTGCGCCAATTTGAGGAGGTAGGATTTGAGAGTGTGGCCGACAGCCCCGAGGAGAGGCCCGATGCGCTTGTGGTGGCCTTCGACAAAACCCTCACCTACGAGCGATTGTGCCGTGCAGCGTGGTGGGCAAAGGAGGGAGTGCCCTACATTGCCACCAACCCCGACCGCGTGTGCCCCACCAACGAACAGACCGTGTTGGTCGACTGTGGCTCCATTTGTAGGTGTATTGAGCACGCCACGGGCCGCACACCCGACATCACCCTCGGCAAGCCCGACGCCCGTATGCTGGACGGCATAAAGCAACGCTATGGGTTGGAGGCTGACGAGATTGCGATGTGTGGCGACCGCATCTACACCGATATCGCTATGGCCCGCAATGCGGGAGCCTTTGGGGTGCTGGTACTCTCGGGCGAGAGCACCGAGGCGGATGTTGCAACTGCGGGGGAGAAGCCCGACCTTGTGGTCCCATCGCTTGCGGAGTTCGGAGAGCTACTGCTTAAATAGACACAAACAGATAAGCGAGCGCAGGGTTGCGCTCGCTTATTGTTTTACGAGATACTAATAGTGCACTATCGTGTAGGAAATTTTGTGCCACGCAAGGACATAGTTTACCGAGCGTAAATGAGGAACTCGCCTACCGCAGGATGGTGCAAAATTTACACACGAGATGCGCTATTTCATAGCGTGGCGGTAACCATCAATCTTCTGCCAACCGCCACGGGTAAAGTCGGGCACCTCAACGGGTGCGGAGTTGTGCTCGATGGAGAGTGCTCCGAGTTCGGCCAGACAGCACCACTCGGCCAAGTCATAGACATCCATATCGAGTGGTAGTCCGTTCTGCAAGCAATAGACAAGGCGGTAGTCCATAATGTAGTCCATACCACCGTGGCCGCCCACCTTTTTGGCCATCTCCTCGATGTCCTTCACGATGGGGTGTTTGTATTTCTCCATCAGGGCTTTCTTCACCTCCTCGGGCACAAACTTGTGCGAGTCGAGGTTGTCGAGTTCGGGTGCGGCATCGCTGGGGAGTGCTTCGTTGTGGAAACAGTAGCCCTGCACGGGATACTTGTTGGCGAAGCCTGCTGTGCCGGTTAGTTGGTACATACGCGAATAGGGCCTTGGGGTGAGCACGTCGTGCTGGATGTGTATGGTTTTACCCTTCTCGGTGCGAATCATAGTCATCGTGTGGTCGCCCTGCGCAAATGTGGGACACTCCTCGCCGGTAACTTTCTTGTAGATTTTGGGGCCGTTGGCGGGCTTGGTGTCCATAGCCACAAGGGTTTTCATACGGTCGCCACGGTGGATGTTGAGCACCTGACACACGGGACCTATGCCGTGGGTGGCATAGATGTCGCCACGAGCCTTGGCGTTGTATTTGAGTCGCCAATTGTTCCAATACTCGCTCCAATACTCGTCGAGGTTGTGGATGTAGGCACCCTCCACGTGTAGAATCTCACCGAAAAGGCCCTGCTGTGCCATATTGAGGGTGGTGATTTCAAAGAAGTCATAGACGCAATTTTCGAGCTGAATACAGTGCTTGCGAGTGCGCTCGGAGGTGTTGATGAGGGCCCATATTTCGTCCATAGTCATAGCCGCAGGCACCTCGATAGCGACGTGCTTGCCCTGCTCCATAGCATAGACACCCATCTTTGCGTGGTTGGCCCAATCGGTAGCTATATAGACGAGGTCGATGTCGTCCCTCTGGCAGAGGAGTTTCCACGCTTCGGGGTCGCCCACATACTCCTCGGCTGCGGGCATACCTGCTGCTGCGAGATAACCCTGCGACTCGGCCACACCCTCGGGGTTGAGGTCGCAGAGAGCCACCACCTTTGTTGCAGGGATGTGGGTAAAACGCTTCACAGCACCGGGGCCACGCATACCGAGGCCGATGAAACCCACCCTCACGGTGTCGATGGGCTCGGCGGCAAAGGCGAGCATATCCTGCTGCCCTGCGGGACGTGCGGGAGTGTTGTAGTGATAGGTGCCGTTTTTGAGCGTGTAACCCTCTGGGGCTTGTGTGCAGGCGCCGAGAGTGGCCACCATCAGGGCGAGCATTGCCACCCTTGCGAAGATGTTTTTCATTGGTTGCTTGTGTTAGTTAATCATTGACAAAGGTAGCAAAAAGAGAGGAAAATTGAAAATGGAAAATTGAAAATGGAAAATTACTCCCTAACCTCCTTAAATTCCCTAACCTCACGGGTATTAAAAAAGATACCCGTGAAGTAAAAAGGCCGGGGGCGTTTGTTGCTCTCCCCTAAGTTAGGGGAGATGGCACAAAGTGCCAGAGAGGTCTGTTTGTAAGAGCAGAACGGGCAGGGAAGAGCAGAAAGGGAAAACTGCTCCCCTAAGTTAGGGGAGCTGTCGCAAAGCGACTGAGGGGTATGTCTGACGGTAGACGGTTGACGGTAGACGGTTGACGGTAGTCGGTTGACGGTTGACGGTTGTAAAAAAAGCCCCCTCGTTTTGGGCGAGGGGGCGCAAAGCCATCTTCAAATCAAGATAGCCGTAGAGTCAAACCACTATCGGTTGTCGGTGTCCTTCTGGCAACGAACAGCGTGTGCATTCGAACGGTTGAAACCACCAATCTTCAAGTAGTCTGTGGTGGTAGTACTTGCATTTGTCTTCGAATACAATGCTTTGGGTTGGCTTGCAGTTGCCGAGCCAACAAAGTTGGACCACTCAACCACATAAGCAGAACTTGCATTAGTTGGTGTTTCCGAGCCACCCATTGTGTTCATACGACCATTTGTGGCTGTTTTGCCATTGATGTAACCTGTTGCCAAGAATACAACATCTTTGTAAACAAGACCGGGAGCACCCGTATACGACGACAAGGTAGTATTTGCCTTGTTGTTAACGATGGTATTATACGACGAGTAGTCTGCCACCCTCCAACCTTTGGGACAGGGGTCGAAAACGGTCTTAACGGCTGCGTTAGCATTGTTGGTACCGGCACCCCAAAGATCCATAAGTTCATCCGAGCACCATTTTGCCTGATTAGTATTATCAGCCGTGTTGATGATGATACCCACGGGACGTGCCAAAGCCTCTGCCAACGAGATTGCGCCATCGGTGCGAACAACAGGAGTTCCACCAGCAACCATGCCATCTACCTTATCACCAGTGTCTTTCGACTCTGCATTTACACCATCATCAATGCTCCAATAGCTTGTCCAAATTGCAGCAGGAGCATAGCGACCATGCTGATAATAAGCTACGAAACGATAGGCGGGCTGTGCCAACGAGTTGGTTGTACTCTTCGGATTGCTACCCCAAGCAGCAAAGTTGGTGGTGTTCTGACCGATAAGCATATTGGCCAGCAAGTTGCCATTACCAACATCAACACCCTCCAATTGAGTACCATCAGCCGAAATGTTCCAGAAGTACCAAGCCCAAACAACTTTGTTGTCAACCTTCATCAGAAGGATGGGCGAACCTGCATAGGCACCGGTGTTGGTTACGGTGATGTAACCCTCTGCTTTGGTGCTGTCGTCGATGGTATATTTGGTTGCATCCACATTTGCACCGGCATAGTTGGAAGTACCACCAACATAAACGGTACGGTTACCATTGCCATTGGTCTGCACACCGAGTTTGAACCACTCAAAGGTTGCTTTGCTGATGTCGGCAATTTTGCTGAAATCGCCACGACCACGGATGTCAACTTTCACCGAGCTGGGAATGTCGGCATTGGGGGTGTAGGTACCGCCGGTGTAGGTCGAGCCATTCTTGCACTGGATGAGGTAAGTGTTTTGCTCGCCATAGGCATAACCCAAGCCGGGCATCAGACGGGTGTCGAGAGGCTCATAGAAGCTCTTAACCGACTGGCTGTCGGCGGTGAGGTTGAGTTTGATGATGTTCCAAGCACCTGCTTTCAGTTTTGCGTTCTCATACTTGGTGGGAACATAAATAGTGTTGCCGTCGGCATCCTCAAACTTGGCCACAACCCACACCTCGCTGCCGGTGAAATCCCAAGGCAGAGTTGCGAGGGTCATATAGCGACTTGCAGTCTCCTCAACAGTACCGGTGGGATTGTTTTTGAAATACTGCTCCACGCTGGGAGTACCGTTGGTAACGGTGAGTTCGCCGGTGGCGGTGTCGATGGTGTAGTCGCCTGCGAGTTTAGCTGCGCCGGTGCGGTCCACAATCTGCACACCCCTAACTTTCCAATTCTTAACATAGTCGGTAACCTCCACCTGAACTTTCACATAAGCCAGGGGGTGCTCCAAAGCGAACTTAACGCCACCCTCTGCATCCACGGTGGCCACATCATAGGCAAAAGTGTAGGCCGAGAAGCCGTATGCCACGGTGAAGTCGTTGGTCTGCTGCGAAGCTGCAACGTTGGCCGAGAACTTACCGTTGGCATAGGTGGTGGCTGCTTTGTGGGGATAGTAAACCACAATCTCGTCGCCCGTGTTGGCAGCAACAGCACTCTCGGTTGCGAAGGTGGCAGTTGTGTGCGAGCCACTCTCAATGCTTGTTTCGGCGGCCTTCACGTTGTTGATGGTGGTACCATCGGCCGAGAAGATACCCACTGCGTCGTCGTTACGCCACTTAACGATGTATTTGCCACCCGACTTGCTGCCGTCAACAATGATACGGCTCTCTACCTCCTCGGCCTGAGCGTCGCCGGTGAGGGTGAGGACAATGCCGTCCTCAACGTTGTTGTTCTGATTGATGGCATCGTCCATCAATTCATTGGTACAGCCTACTGCGAGGAGTGCTGCTACCAAGGCAAAATATTTTGTTGCTTTCATAGTCTGTGTTCTCCTGCTTTAAGTTCTACCAAATGTTCTCTTCGAGCGAACCGGCGGACGAGCCGTCATCAATACCGATTTCGTCCCAATGGCCGCTCTGGGCAATGCCTGCCTCCACCAAGAGGATCTCCTGCTCGATGGTGGGCTGTTGGTAAAGTTTTTTCATCTGTTTGTTTTGTTGTTTTGTTTTGTCGAAGGGAATTTAGGGAGGGGTAGAGAGTTTAGGGAAGGTGCCCTTTGCTGCTCTTTTTGCCCTTTCTGCCCTCAATTCTCAATTCAAAAAACTATGCCCCGCCCCTATGGGATTGGCTCCCACAGGGGTGGGCATAGACTATCTCAACCCAAGATATTTTAGAGTTTCCGATTACCTGTTGTCGGTATCAACCTGGCAACGTACGGGGAATGCGCTGGTACGGTTGAAAGTACCACGTTTGTAGCGGTTAGCGAACTGAGGCTGGGTACCGTGCAAGAATGCGTAGGGCTGTGCACCGGTTGCACCGGGAGCCAAGTTCGACCAAGTGGTTGCCAAAGTACATTGGGACTTGTTCGAGTGAGAATCGCCACCACCCTCGGTCTGCATACGGCCGTTGGTTGCTTTCTTACCGAACGAGTAACCAGGCGACAACATGTGGAGCTTACCATCGAAGATAGAACCGGGAGCTGCCTTGTAAACGGGATCGGTATCCTCATAGAAGGTGAAGAGGTCTTTGTGCTCGATGAGGTACTCAAAAGCAGCCATATCGGCAACCCTCCAACCCTTAGGACATGGGTCGTAGATCGACTTGGTACCAACGAGGTCGGTCTTACCGGTACCATTAGCGTCGTTACCCCAGAGGTCGCCATAAGGCTCGCTCAACCAGTTGGGCATATCAACAGCGTTCTCGGGAAGCATAATCATACCTACGGGACGAGCCAAAGCCTCCTTCATAGTAACAGGAGTAGCGGTGTGATATGCGGGCATATTACCGGTAACACCTTTTTCGGGATCGTCAACACTCCACCAGTGTGTCCAAGTCTGAACGGGCACATAGCGGCCCCACTGGTAGTAAGCAACATATGCAAAACCGGGAAGGTACTTGCTGCTCTGACCAGTCTGGAGGTTGCTACCCCACTGTGCAAACTGCATAGTGTTCTGACCAATGAACATATTGGCGAGTTTCATACCGTTACCAATATCGATGCCCTCCAACTTGGTACCATCGGCCGAAACGTTCCAGAAGTACCAAGCCCAGAGAATCTTACCGTCCTTAATCATAAGGAGGATAGGAGCACCTGCATACGACTTGTTGTTCTTAACGGTTACGGTGTAGTTGCCATCATACTCGAAAGTGAAAGCACCATCTTCGGTGGGAACAGAACCAGCCGAGTCAAGACGGGTAGTAGCCTTACCCCACATTGCACCGGTACCCTGACCAGGAACGGTGGTCTGTGCGCCATAGCGGAACCACTCGAAGGTAGCGCCCTTAGGATCTACAACCTCTGCGAAGTTACCACGAGGACGGATGTCGATCTTAACCTCGCTGGGGATGTCAGCGTTGGGAGCGTAGGTACCATTGGTGTAGGTCTGACCGTTCTTGCACTGGATGAGGTAAGTATTGGCCTCGCCATAAGCGTAGCCAAGACCACCAAGCAGACGTTTCTCGGTGGGAACATACCAATCACCGGCAGCGTTGTCAGCCAAGCTCAGGTTCGAAAGCTCGATGACGGTAGTCTTACCAGCCTCAAACTTAACACCCTCTTTCTTGATAGGAAGCACTACGTTGCCCTCGGGACCCGCCAACTCAACGAGCAACCACATATCCTTACCGGTCAGGTCGCTGGGGAGAAGGTTAACGTAGATGTTCTGGGTCTTAACTGCGCTGAACAAAGCAGGAGCAGTAACGGTAACAGCAGCCTTGGTAGGAGTTGCGTTGGGCAGGTTCTCGAAGGTCATATTGTTAACGTTCACGTTGAAACCACCACTGAGGGTTACATCGTCGTTGTTCCAAATGGTTACCTTCTTAACACCATAGTTTGCAAACTCGGTCGAGCTGATCTTAACCTGTGCAAGAGCAGTGATGGGGTTCATAACGAACTTGAAGGTCTCGTCAACTTTGGGAGTACCCTTTGCAGTACCCAGCGAGAAGCACTCTGCTGCTACGTTGGGAAGAGTCTGTACCTGCGAAGCAGAAACGTTCAAACCGTAGATGGTACCCATAACGTAGGTCAGAGCCTTGTCGTAGGGATAGTAAACCATAAACTCGTTCTCACCCTTCACCAAGTCCATAGCGGGGGTTACGAAACGTTTAGCGTTGGCGGGAACAGCCTCACCGGCCAAGAACATAGCGGGAGTTACTGCCTCCTCGCCACCTTCGGTCTCGCCACCTTCTTCCTCACCCTCACCGGGGAGTACGGGGGCTACCCAGCCCTCAATCTTACACTCCAAGTTGGCAGCCTTAACAGCGGTGTTCATCGAGTACAAACCGATAACAGCGCTCTCGCTCCACTGGAAGCCTTCGGTGTCAATTACACCCTCCAACAGGTAGGTTGCACCTTTGTCGGGCTCGGGGATAACAACTGGTTCGGGGCCGTCGGGTTTGCAAGCCAATGCTGCAAGGGCCACCATTGCTACGAATAAAATCTTTTTCATAGTCTTTGTTTGTTTTTGTTTGTTAGTTAAAAGGTTAATTTATAATGGGTTGTTGATATTTTTTCCATTACTACAAAGCACCCTTCGGCACCCCTGCTATTGAGCAGCAGGGGTGTCGGCAGATGCAGACCAGCCTGCATTCTGGGTCAGATTCTTGTTCACACCAATCTGCTCCTCCGAGAGAGGCAACCAAATCTTGTAGGGAGCCCAGTTTGCCTGCAAAATAACACCACCCTGGTGGATAGGACTTGTCGAAGGAATATTCAAATAGTCATCCTCGGTCTTGTTGTTGGTGAGGTAGTTTGCGGGTACTTTACCCTTCATACAAGTGATGTAGGTACTCATCATATTCTCAATCCTCTCGTCGATGATGTTGTAGCGGATGAGGTCCCACTTACGCGAGAACTCCATAACAAGTTCCCTCTCCCTGCTCTCCAACAACTCGTCGATGAAGTTATCGCGTTTGTAGGCAGCTTTCAAGGTGTTGAACGCCTCGGTGGGGTTCTCGGCAATCTTACAAGCACGCTCCAACACTTTGTCCAACTGCTGACGAGCCAACGCCTCGTCTTTGAGGTGGAAGTAGATAGCCTCAGCATACATCAAGTAAACATCGGCCAAACGCATCAGCGGGTAGCAGAAGGAGTGTTGCGAGTTGGTGTGGGGAGTCTCATCGGTGCTCATAAGGCGAATCTTACCAATGCAGCACGACAGACCCGAGGTGGGGTAATAGGTCTGGCTATCCGAGTCGTAGAAAGGCCTCAACACCGAGATAGTCTTGTTCTTACCGGGGTTTGCAGGGTCGGGAATGGGGTTGCCCTGTGCGTCAAGCTCCCAGATGTTCACACGGATGTTGGTGTTGGCCTCCGATTTGTCGATAACGGGGTCCCAATAGGTGTGGCCACCAACCTTCTTGGCCACTTTACCGTCGCTATAACGCGAGGTGAGGTTGTGGTCCCTACGGGGGTCAGCCTTGTCGTACATATAGAACAGGTCGGGAGTACCATTGTGGTAGCCACCATAGCAGGTGGGGCTATCGGTACCACCATTGGGAGGAGCAGGCAGGTAGAAGCTGTTAGGCCAGTAGCCCGACACAGCCGACATTGCCAGCTCGGCAGTCAGAAGGCTCTCCTTGTAGATGTCCTGCATACCCTCACGGAAGATGTTGGTGTAGTCGTCAAGGAGAATATACTGCGAATTGTCAACAACATCTTTCAACACCTCGTAGGCCCTTTTGCTCATAGCATCCTCGTCAACCCAAGCAAAGTCGTTGAGGGGCTGCTCGGCAACCAAGCTCGCACCCGTACCGTTGCGTTTGCAAGCAGCCAAGTAGTTGCACATACGGCCCAAGAATGCAGCAGCGGTGTACTTGTTGGCCGAAGTGTTGCCCAACATACCAACAGCATTGAGGTTCTGGTAGGCAAACTCGAAGTCCGAAAGAATCAGCTCATAGACCTTCTCCAAGGTCGCACGGGGCTCGGTACCATCAGAGTCGTAGTCAACAACCACGGGCACACCACCAAAGTTCCACGCAAGGTGGTAGTAGTAGAATGCACGCAGGAACCTTGCCTCGCCCTCATACTGCAACTTGGCTGCCTCGTCCATCTCCACACCAGGGAGGTAGTGAAGCATAGTGTTACAGCGGTTGATACCAACATACATAGTCTTCCACAAATCACGCACGGGCTTGGTACCCTCGTGGTAGGAAGCCAACAGAGCATCCATACCGGAGTCGTTCGACATCGAAGCACATACATAGGTATCCGAAGGTGCGTTCATAAAGAACAACAGACCCTGTGCATAGGTACCCCTCTGAACATAGGATGCACCGGGGATGTTGTGAGCGGTAATCATCTCATAGCAGCCCACAAGACCCATCTTCATCGACGATGCACTCGCATAGAAGTTGTCGGGCGAGGTCTGCGAATAGGGTTTCCTATCGAGGAATTCGGCGTTCTCACACGACACCAACACCATCGACAAACCCAAAATCGAAAGTAATATCTTATTAAGTTTCATAGTCTTTCTTTAACGGTTAGAGGGTTAGAATGTAGCGTTAATACCAAAGGTTACTGTACGAGCCTTGGGATAAGACAGACGGTCGAAACCTGTGAAGAGCGAGTTGGACGAGCTAACGTCGGGGTCCATACCGCTATAATTCGACCAGATGTAGAGGTTGTCGGCTGCAACGCTGAAACGCAACATACCGATACCGGCACGCTTCAAAGCAGCATTCTGCAAGGTGTAGCCGACGCTCAGTGTCTTGAAACGAATGAACGAACCATCCTCAACAAAGTAGGACGATACCCAAGTGTTGGTCGAGTTGAGCAGGCGACCATAGGTCTGCGAGCCGTTCTCAGGAGTCCAGTGGCCCAACCAAGCCTCCTTGCGAAGGTTGCTGAACTGGGTAGCACCACTCTTACCAGACTCACTACGGAGCTTAAACTCGTTCATAATATCGCGGCCATAGACACCCTCGAAGAAGATGTTGATGTCGAACTTACCAATGGTGAAGTTGTTGGTCAAACCGATGGTGAAGTCGGGGTTCGAATTGCTGATGACAGTACGGTCGTTTGCCGAGTCAACACTACCATCGCCGTCCAAGTCCTTATACTTACGGTCGCCAGGCCTGGTGGCTGCCTCCGAAGCAATCTTAACAGGACCGGTAGGATTACCGTTCTCATCCAAATAGGGTTTCAACTCGAACTTATACTGGTCCATATTGCCCGAGGTTACTGCACCGTTGTCAATCATATTGTCGTCCAGAACAAAGCCAAGCTCTTTGTGGGTGATGATGAAGTCTTTCAGCTGGTAGTTGCCGTCGAATACATAACCATAACCAACACCGATGGGCTGGCCAACCATAATACGCGAAAGGTCGGTCGACAACATACCGTTACCGATGTTCACACTGGTGTACTTAATACCACCGATGTCCAACACTTTGTTGCGCGAAAGGTCAAATGCGATAGCGGTCGACCACGAGAAGTTCTTCTTCTCGATGTTGTGGGTGTTCAGAACAACCTCAATACCCTTGTTCTCTACCCTACCGAGGTTCTGCCACTGGGTGGTGAAGCCCGACTGTGCCGAGAGGGTTGCGCTGTAAAGCATATCACGGGTGTCCTTGTAGTACACATCAGCAGTCAGGTTAACACGGCTGCCAAAGAAGCCCAAGTCCACACCGGCGTTGTACTGATAGGTGGTCTCCCATTTGAGCTTACCGTTAGCCGAGCTGCTGGGGCCCATACCCATAATCTCGTTACCGTTCTGGCCGTAGAAGTTGGTACCCATCAACGACATATAAACGTAGTTCGATACACGGTCGTTACCGGTAGCACCGGCACTCAAACGAATCTTGAAGTTGTCAAACCACTCTGCATTGTCTTTGATGAAGTTCTCCTCCGAAACCCTCCACGCCAACGAAACCGAGGGGAAGTAGCCCACGCGGTAGCCCTGTGCGAATTTCGACGAACCGTCGGCACGCATATTGAAGGTGAAGTAGTACTTGCTTGCGTAGTTGTAGTTCATACGACCGAAGGTTGACAGGCGAGCATTCTCACCAATCGACACCGAAGGAATCTCCATAATCTGAGCCTTCGAGAAGTCGAACACGCCGGTACTCTCATCAGCGAAGTCGTAGCCTGCGATGTAGAACCTATCGCTGTAGTACTCGCTCATCTCACCACCAATCATAGCGTCGAAGCTGTGCTCGCCCCATTTCTTCTTGTAGGTCAGCGTAACCGAGCCGTTATAGCCCCAAGTGTTCACCATAGTCTGTTTTGCGTAACCATTCCTCGACTGGCCCCAGCGGCTGTGTTTGCTATAGAACTCCCTCTGGCTCGACAACGAGGTGTTGCCCGAGAAGTTGGCCGACAAAAGCAGGTCGGGAGTGATGTCCCAGCGCATATAGACGTTACCCATCACACGGTCGTAGATTGTCCTACGGTAGGTCTCCTTCTCCACCATACTCAGCAGCGAGGTCCAACCGTTGGGATACTCGGTCTCATCCGAAGGCGACATAAGCCTCACAGGACGCTCCAAATAGATAAGCTGAATAAGACCGCTGTTACCCAGCGCACCACCACCCGACGAAACGGCACCGTTGGAGATGTTGCGACCATAGGTTGCCGAAGCACCAATTTTGATATTCTTCTTGGCCTGGTGGTCAACCTTTACACGGGCCGAATAGCGGAGGAAGTCGTTGTTTTTGATAAGACCCTCTTGGTTGAGGTGGCCTGCACTCACCAACACCTGGGTCTTTTTGCTCACCGAACCCGAAGCCGAGATGTTGTAGTTCTGAGTGATTGCGGTACGATAGAGAATCCTCTGCCAATCGTAGCTATCATACTGGTTTGCGTTCTTCGCTACATCGGGAACCTCATCACCATCGAGGTCGTCGCCATAGTGGTCCCAGCCGTAGTCCTTACGCTCGAAACGATAGTCTACATACTGCTGAGGAGTCAACATTTCGAGGTACTTGGGCACATTCGAAACGCCATAGCTTGCATCGAAGTTAATCATCGTGCGGTCGCCGCCCGAGCCACTCTTGGTGGTAATCAGCACAACGCCGTTTGCACCACGAGCACCGTAGATAGCAGTCGCCGAAGCATCCTTCAACACCTCAATCGACTCGATATCGGCGGGGTTAAGGAACGCCATAGGGTCGTAGGTGTTGCTACTTGTCGAGCCCGAAGTTGCAACCTCACCCGAGGAGAGGTCCATCTGGTTGCCGTCGATAACATAGAGAGGAGTAGTACCCGCATTGATAGAGTTGTTACCCCTGACCTTGATGTTGAAACCCGAACCGGGCTCACCCGACTGCGAGGTGATGTTGATACCTGCAACACGGCCCTGCAATGCGCCGAATACGTTGCTACTACCACTCTTCACCAGCTCCTCCGACGACACCGACGAAAGAGCACCGGTCAAGTCCTTACGGGAAACCTCACCATAACCGATGACCACAACGTCATCAATCTTGATGTTGTCGGCTTCGAGAGTGACGTTCAGGCGAGTCTGGTTACCAACGGTAACGCTGTAGTCCTTCAAACCGAAGTAGGAGAACACGAGTTTTTTGCCCTTCATACTCTTGATCGAGTACTCGCCTTTTGCATTGGTTGTCGTACCCACGTTGGTACCGTCATAGACCACCGATGCACCAAGAATCGGCTCACCATCCGAGTCGATTACTCGACCCGAAATGTTGCCGCTTTGCGCTGCTACGCTACCTGCACACATCAGTGCTGCAAGCAACGTAACACATTGTAGCAAAAGTTTTTTCATAGTTTAGTTGTTTAAGTATTATTGGTTATTTATGGATTTGGATTTTCACTACTCAAATCGGAAGTTCTTGGCGTGCTGCATCTTGGTAACATTCAGGTCCTCCAAGCTGGTAACCTTCTTACCCTCGATGTAGACATTCTTGAAGATCACGTTCTGGATGTCGAACTCGTCATTCCAACCATAGAACTGCGAGCCGTCCTTCTCGGGGGCTGCCTTATAGACGTGGATATTGTTGTAGGTCACATCGTGAATCTTACCGGGAGCCCACTTAACACCCGTACCGATGTTGAAGTGCGACTCGGTGATGCTCACGTGGAAGAGGAACCTCTGGGGATCCTCGATGTGTACATTGTTGTAGACAATGCCGCTAACCACGCCCTTCGAAGCGTTGTGGATAGCAAGAGCAGCGTTGTACCACCTACCACGCGAGCCGGAGTGAACGGCATAGACGTCGTTGTACCTGATGTCGGTGATATCCTCGCCACAGCACCAGCCAATCTCGAAGGTGTTACCTGCGTGTACGTTCCAACCGATACAGTCGTTGAACTCCACGTTCTTCACCGCTGCACCCCAATCCCACTTACGCGATTTAACCACAAAGGCGTCGTCGTGGCAGTAGGAGAAGCAGTGGTCGAGGGTGATGTTCTGACCGCCGAGGATGTCCACACCGTCGTTTTCGTGGCCGTGGCCGTTGTCGCTGGGCGGAGCAACGCTCTTGTAGTTGGTCATCTGCACGTCGTTACATACACACAACACACAAGTCCACCAGTTCTTGTTGATAATCATAAAGTCCTCCAACTCAACGCCGTTGCAGTACTCAAACAGGAGGGCCCTGTTGCCGAGTCCCTTGTGGCGAGCATCCACATAACCGGGGCCGCTAACCTTGATGTTGTCGGCGTGGCTTGCCAGAAGGTAGCCTTTCAGCACAGCACCACCCTCCAAGTAGAGGTGTTGGTTGGTGTGGAGAGTGAGGCTATCGCCCTGGTGAATCTTGCCTGCTTCGAGGTAGATTACATTCTCGTCGTTCCTATCGGGACGCTTTTCCAGAGGGTTGGCAAAGATGAACAGAGGGTTCACCAGGTCGCCATTAACCTCGATTACGGCCTTCTGATAGGGCTCCAACTCGATGGTGATACGGTTGCCCTTCACCTTGTAGGGATAGTTCTTTGCGATGGGGCGAACATCCACCTTCTCAACCTCACCTGCGAGGTACTCAACGGTGAGTTTCACCTTGCCATCACAACCCAGCGAAGCCAAGTGAGGCTCCTCGGTGGGGGTTACGAAAACCTCCTCGCCGCCACACTTAACGCTCCACATCTGGGAGGCCTCATACTCATCAGGGAAATCATAAATCTACACGGTAGTCTTGGGACCACAACTGCTTACCGCAAACGCAACTGCAAGCAGAGTCAAAAACTGTGTAATTTTCTTCATCGGTTTATATTTGGTTTCTATTTGAATTGTACGTTTTTGATGTTCTCAACCCTACGGAAGTCGGCCTCTTCAAAAGAGGTAACTTTTTTACCGTTGAGGTAGAGGTTGTTGAAGGTGATGTTCTCAAAGCAGTTATCCTCGCTGTAACCCCACATCTCCGAGCCCTCGGGAGCGTCGTGATAGACATAGACGTTGTTGAAGGTTACATTCTCCACCTTACCCGGGCTCCACACCACGCCATCGCCAATGCCATATTCGGTTTTGAGAATGGCGAAGTGGAAGGCATATTCCTTGGGGTCCTCGATGTGGACATTGTTGTAGGTTACGTTCCTAACGGTACCTCCTGCGCTCTGGTGGATGGTAACGGCACCCCTACGCCACACGCCACGGGTACCCGAGTGGATGGAGTAGATGTCGGTCCAGCTCACATCGCTCACGTTGTTGTTCATCTCATAGCCCATCTCGAAGGTGTTGCCTGCATTCACATTCCAGCCGATACAATCGCGGAAGTGTACGTTCTTCACCTCGCCGCCCCAATGCCATTTGTGCGACTTAATCATAAATGCGTCGTCGTGGGCATAGGCAAAGCAGTGGGTGAGGGTTGCATCCTGACAGCCGAGCATATCGATACCTCCGTTATCGTGTCCGTGCTGGTTGGTGCTGCGTGGAGCCACGATTTTCATACCCACAATCTCCACATCCTTACTCACAAAGAAGGCACAGCTCCAACTATCCCTATTGAGTACCGTAACGTCACTCACCTTCACATTTTTGCAGTTATCCACCACGAAGGCCATCTTACTGCGACCAAAGCCGGGCTCAAATTTCTTCACATAGCCGGGGCCGCCAATGGTTACATTCTCGGCATCCTGCGCGCGAACTTTACCATTCACAATGGCACCACCCTCAATCCAGAGTGTTTCGCCGGAGTTGAGCGTGATATCCTCCTTATAGACTTTGCCGGCCTTGTAGTAGCGTACACCCTCGGCGTTGGGGTCGGGCCTGCGTCCCTCTTCGAGGGGGTTGACAAAGAGGAACAAGGGGTTCCACTCGTCGCCATTGACCTCCACACAGATGTTGTCGTAGGGTTTCAGGCGCAGGCGAATCTTGTTGCCCTCAACGGTGTAGTCATATTTCTTACCCAGCGGGCGCACAGCCACACTCTCCACATTGGCGGTCAGGTGCTCAATCACAACCTCGACACCCTTCTCCTCAACACCAAACGAGGCGATGTGGGGCTGGTGGGTGGGGTGTACATACACATCGTCACCCTTCACCTTCACACTCCACATTTCGGATTTTTCAAGGCTCTCGTCGAATTTGTAGTTCTCCACCTTGGGGCCACACGAGGTGAGCACCAATGCGGTCAGTACTAAAAAGATTGTAAGTTTGCTCTTCATCATATTCTTTGTATTGTGGTTATCTCCTATTCGGTTAACTCTCTCTACCCTACTTGAACTTCACGTCGGCAAGTTGGATAAAGAACTTCTCGTCGGGTTGTGTAATCTTCTTTCCGCAGATGTTCAGGTTCTCAAACACAAGGTTTTGCACCTTGCTGTCGCCATTGTTGAGGCCGTTGATTTGATGTCCCCTGGGAGGCTCCTTGTAGAAGTAGACATTCTTGAATGTCACGTTCTTAATCACACCAGGGCCCCACTCTACGCCGTCGCCGATGCCATACTCTGACCTCAATAGCGAAACATAGATACCATACTCTTTGGGGTCCTCGATGTAGACGTTCTCATAGTGTATGTTCTGCACCACACCTGCCGTAGCGTTGTGAATGGTAACGGCACCACGACGGTAGGCATTACCACGAGTACCACTGTGGAGTGCGTAGATGTTGCGGAAGGTAATATCCTCCACACCTTCGTTGAGCTCATAACCCACCTCAAACGAGTTGCCACCACCAACCGTCCACGAGATGCAGTTCTCAAAGAGGTTGTCCTTTGCGTGGGCACGATAGCCCCACTTGTGGGACTTCACCAGAATACCGTCGTCGTGTGCGTATGCAAAGGAGTTGATACACTTGGCCCTCTGGCAACCCAGCAGGTCGATACCGCCATTGTCCACACCAACACTATTGTACTCATTGTAGGGGGCAATCACCTTGAAGTTGTTGATATCAAGGTCGTTCACCTCCAAGAAGGCGCAACTCCAACCATACATATTGCACACCGTCAGGCCATCCACCTTCACGTTGTTACACTCCCACACCTTGAACGACCATAGCGATTGGTTCTCGTGCTTCACATAGAAATCGTCAATTATACCATAGCCGGCAAGGGTGATATTGTTCATACCCTTCACATCAAGAGCGCCCTTCACAATGGCACCGCCCTCGATGTAGAGAGTCTTACCCGAAGCGATTGTAAACGTGGGCTGTTTGTCATAAATCTTTCCCGCCTCGTAGTACTCCACATTGGGGTCGTTTTTGTCGGGTTTGTTGATTTCCAGCGGGTTGGCAAACAAGAAGATGGGTACATCCTCGTCGCCGTTAACCTCGATGGTGGCGTGGTCGCCCTCGGTGAGGTAGAGGATAATCCTACCGTCCTCAATCTTGTGGGGATAGTTCTTTGCCAGCGGGCGCACCACCACAGACGTGGGGCTCACCTTCAACGGGGTAATCTCCACCCTCACAAGGCCATTGGTACCAAACGACACCAACTGTGGTTTGTCGTGGTCGGTGTTCACGGGATAGACATAGCAGTCGTCGCCAGCCACCTTCACGGAGTAGAACGCCGACACGGGAGCATCAGGTGCATAGTTATAGACCTGATGGGAGGTATTTGCCGTCTGCGACTCATAGATGCTCAAATCCACTTCATCATCTTTGGGGCCACACGACACCAGGGCGGTCATTGCCACCGCCACAATTGCCACTATGCTTAACACTCTTTGTTTCATACCTTTATGTTATATATAGCGTCCGTTACTCATTCTTTCCCACTACTTGAAGGTTACCTCCTCTGGTTTCACCTTAACATAGCCCCTACCGTTGTATTTGGGGTCTATACCGAAGCCAATCTCCTCAAAAGAGGTCATCCTCTTGCCCTCGATGTTGAAGTTTTCGATGGTTACGTTCTTCACGGTGTGCTCGCTGTCGAGGCCGAACATAATCTCGCCATAGGGAGCTTTCTTCTCCACGTAGATGTTCCTAATCGTAACATTCTCAATGTGTCCGGGGCCCCACTCCACTCCATTACCAAGCGAGTAGCCACAGTCGGGCAACACCGAGATGTAGAAGTCAAACTCCTTGGGGTCGTCGATGTAGCAGTTCTCATAGAGGATATTCTTCACCATACCCTTGGTGGAGTTGTGGATGGTGAACGAGCCGTGGCGGTAGGTGTAGCCATAGCTCCTTGCCGAGTGGATAACGTAGCAGTCACGGAAGGTTACTCCATCGACACCCTCGTTGACCTCATAGCCAATCTCAAAGGCGTTACCACCCCTGACGTTGTTGGCCTGACAGCCCTCAAACACAAGGTCTTTGGCCTCGCCAATCCACGACCATTTGTTGGTCTTAACCATATAGGTATCATCGTGTGCGTAGGCATAGAGGTCCTTGCACCTAACCTTCTGACAAGCGAAGAAGCAAATGCCACCATTCTCCACACCCGTTTCGTGGTCTTCGTTCCAAGGGGCGATAATCTTCACGTTGTCGAAGGTGATGTCGTGCGACATAATCGTAGCACACGAGTAGCCCGCCATATTGGCAATGATAACACCACTCACCTTTGCACCATTACACCTATCCATACGGAAGGCCCACCCACTGTTGTTCTCGTGAGCAACGTGGAAGTCGTCAATGATACCATAGCCTGCTACGGTGATGTTGTCCTGCAAGGTGGGTTTGAAGCCACCCTTCACGATGGCACCGCCCTCGATGTAGAGCGTTTTGCCTGCACTGAGGGAATAGGTGGGCTGGCGGTCATAGACCTTACCCGCCTCGTAGTACTCCACATTGGGATCGTCCTTGCTCGGTTTGTTGGTTTCGAGCGGGTTGACAAAGACCAACACGGGCATATCCTCGTTGCCGTTAATCTCCACCGTTGCCTTATCGCCCTCGCTCACATAGAGCACCACCTTGCCATCCTCAACCCAGCAGGGATACTCTTTGACCAGCGGACGTGCAACAACCGTTTCGGGCACCACTGTCAAGGGGTAAATCTCCACCCTCACGAGGCCGTTGGCACCGAAGGTTACGATGTGTGGCGAGTCGTGATTGGTGACCATTGGGAAGACATAGCAGTTCTCCATCTCGCCACTACCCTGCACACCCACTGCGAAGAAGTGCGAGCGTGGTGCATCGGGAGCATAGTTATAGTTCTCCAAAGTGGTATTCTTAATCTGCGCCTCCAAAGAGTCTGTGGGTGTATTGTTTTCGCCCCCACCACCCGGAGTGGGCTCGGGTGCACAAGCCATCAGCAGTGTGCCCACCAGCATCATAAACACGTTCATTGGTTTCATTGTCTTTATTGTATTAGGTTGCAATTATCTCGTCACACTATACTATTTGAAAGTCACCTCGCTATCAGGCACAGGATAGGACACTTTTGCATGTGCCTGGTCCACAGTGAAGTTGGCATCCTTGATGGACATACACTTCTGACCGTTAATCACGAGATTCTCGATGGAGATGTTCTTAACGGTGTGGTCCTTGTCGTAGCCAAAGAGGATGTTGCCATAGGGAGGAGTGTTGTACATATAGATGTTCTTCATCGTCACTCCGTTGATGTTACCTGGGCCCCAAACCTCGCCATCGGGGAGGGTGTAGGAAGTCTTGATAATCGAGAAGTAGATACCAAACTCATCGGGGTTGTCGATGTGCATATTCTCATAGCTTACATTGCTCACCGTACCCTTACCGGAGTTGTGGATGGACATAGCACCGTGGCGGAAGGTGTAGCCAATACTGATAGCCGAGCGGAGCACATAGCAGTTGCGATATTTGATGTCCGAGATGTTGTAGGGCACCTCATAGCCAATCTCGAAGGCATTGCCACCCCACCTGTTCCAAGCCATACAGCCATCATAGAGCACATCCTCAACCTCGCCGGTATAGCTCCACTTGCCACTCTTGATAACATAGGTATCATCGTGCGAGTAGGAGAAGGTGTTGAGGAACTTAATCCTCTTGCCACACATCACACCCATACCGTCGTTCTCCACGCCCGTGTTATTGTACTCATTCCAAGCGGCAATAACCTTGTAGTTGTCGAAGGTTACATCCTCGCACTCAACAGCATAGGTTGTCCAGCCGTGCATATTGGCCAGTAGGATATCCTTAACGGTCATATTCTTACAACGGTACAACCTCATACCCCAATTCTTGTGGGTGCCCTCATCATGGACAATGTGGTAGTCGTCCATAATACCGTGGCCTGCGATGGTTACATTCTCCACATTCTGAATATAGACAGCACCCAACACAATAGCACCACCCTCGATATAGATGGTCTGGCCCGACTGGGCAGTCAGCTTGGGCTGGCGGTCGTGAATCTTGCCTGCCTCAAAGTAGATTACATTGGGGTCGTCCTTGCTGGGTTTGTCGGTTTCGAGCGAGTGGACAAAGAGGAACACAGGGTGCTCCAAGTCGCCATTAATCACCACGCTTGCCTTGTCGCCTTCGCTGAGGTAGACAACCACCTTGCCGTCCTCAATCCAGTTGGGATACTCCTTCACACTGGGCAGCACCTCAACCGTCTCGGGTACTACCTGCAAGGGGATAATTTCCACCCTCACCATACCATCGGCACCAAAGGTTGCAATGTGGGGAATATCGTATGGCCTACCGTTGCTGGCACCCACGCCATCCTTACCAACGGGGAATACATAGCAGTTCTGTGGGTCGCCCTTACCCTGCACGCTCACTGCATAGTATGCCGTACGGGGAGCATTGGGAGCATATTTGTAGATCTCCACCGTGGTATTCTTAATCTGCTCGTCGTAGGGGTTAGTCGATGGCTCCGGTTCTTTGCCCTCTCCATTGTCGGGATTGGGAGTACAAGCCCAGAGGCACAATGTACCAAACAATAGTGCGGTCAATGCAGTCAGTTTTTTCATCTTAATTATATTTTTGCGTTATTATATTCCTAATCTGTGTACGTCCACACTCTCATCTATTTGAAAGTCACGTTCTTGGCAGGGGTTATCACGGGTTTGAAGCTGGAGCCGAGAGCGTGTTTGGTGTCAATCTTTGCACCCGACTGCTCCCACGAGGTAATCTTCTCGCCGTTGATGAAGAAGTTCTCAAAGGTGAGGTTCTTCACGTTGTGCTCACCACTGTCGTAGCCATAGAGGATGAGGTTACCCTGGGGTGCATCCTTGTAGATATAGACATTCTTGAATGTTACGCCATCAATCGAGCCGGGGGTCCAAACCTCGCCCTCCTTCAAACCGATGTCATAGCCACTCTTCATCACACTCAGATAGATACCATACTCCTGTGGGTCCTCGATGTGTACGTTCTCATAGCTGATGTTGGTAACCTTACCGGCAGCAGCCTGGTGGATGCTGATTGCGGCCCTACGCATAATGTTGCGAGTGCCCGAGTGGATGGCGTAGATGTCCTTGAATTTAACATTGTCCACATCCCTCTGCATCTCATAGCCCACCTCAAAGGTGTTGCCTGCCTCCACGTTCCAGCCGATACAGTTCTCGAAGGTTACATTCTTAACCTCCCTATCCCAGCCCCACTTGCGGCTCTTAATCATATAAGCATCGTCGTGTCCAAAGGCCCAGCAGTTCTTCACACTCGAATCCCAGCACGAGTTCATCGAGATACCGCCATTCTCAATACCATATTGATTATGAGGGTTGTGGGGTGCGATAATCTTGTAGTTGAACAGGTGGCAGTTGTCGCACTGTACCATAGCGCAACTCCAACCAGCGTGGTTGAATTGGAGGATGTTCTCCAACCTCACGTTTTTGCCATAGGAGATACGGGTACCCCAAGTGGTGCCGGTCTCCCTACTATCCACGATACCGCAACCGGTGATGGTGATGTCGGTAGCGCTCTCCGAGAAGATTGCACCATAAATCACAGCACCACCCTCGATATAGACCGTCTGGCCCGACTTAACAATCACCGAAGGGACATTATACACTTCGCCCGCCTTGTAGTAAACCACGTTCTCGTCCTCTGGGTTAGGTTTGTCCTTCTCCAAGGGGTTAACAAAGATGAACAGAGGGTTCTCCAAGTCGCCGTTTACCTCCACCGACACCTGGTCGTAGGGGCGCAGATAGAGATATACGCTACCGTTTTCGAGGCGGTACTCATACTCCTTTGCCTGTGGGCGCACCATCACGCTCTCGACATTGGTTGTGAAAAGGTCAACCTTAACCTCCACCAAGCCATCGGCACCAAAGGTTGCAACCTGAGGCTCGGAGCAGGGATACACAAAACAGTTTTGGCCGTTGACCGTAACGCCATATATAATCGAAGGGACAATCTGCGAGGAGTATTTATACACCTCCACGGTGGTGTTATCCCACGGATTCTCCGGCTCGGGAGTGGGGTCTGGTGTTGGTGTTGAATTTGGTGTGCAAGAAGCCAACACGAGGCCCATTGCAATCAACATTGTTGATACTGTTGTGTAGATTTTTGATTTCATCGTTCTATTTATGGTTTTTAGTTTTGCTAATCTCTCTCTATTTTATCTCCACATCGGCGTTCTTAATCACCACGCCCATCGCCGCTGCGTTATCCTTCGTAAGTTTCTCACCTGCAATGGTGATATTCTCCAAGGTGATATTTTTGAGTCTGTGTACGTCCACATCGTAGCCCTGAAAATGGAAACCATAGGGGGGCTTCACAAGGAAGTTCACATTCTTCACACTCACTCCATCCACCTCGCCCGGAGTCCACTCAACACCCTGACCGATTTCGTAGCTCGTTTTGAGGATACCCATATAGATACCATACTCTCTGGGGTCCTCGGCCCACACTCCATCGTAAGATATGTTGGTTACCTTGCCGCCCGCACAGTTCTGCAAACTCAAAGAGCCTCGGCGAAGGCTGGGGGTACGACCCGCAGTACGAATGGCATACACATTGCGGAACCTCACATCATTCACATTCTTGTTCAACTCGGCACCCACTTGGAACGAACTGCCACCGCCCACATTCCAAGCGATGCAGTCCCTGAACTCCACATTGTCCACCTCGGCACCCACAAGCCACTTTTGGGCCTTGATGCAGAAAGCGTCATCGTGGCAGTAACTAAAACTACGGCTCACAACCGCATTCTTACATCCCAACAAGTTACAGCCATCGTTCTCGGCACCGTATTGGTGGTGGGTGGTTGCCACCGCCACAACCTTGTAGTTATCCACCACAATATCCTCACACTCCCAGAGGTAGGTGGTCCACAGATCCCTGTTCAGCACCGTCACATTCTCGATGGTCAACCCCTTGGTCCTGCCAATCTTAATTGCCTGTGTGGATGTTTCACGTCCGTCCAAAATACCACAGCCTGCGATTTTTACATTTTCAAGGCCTTCCGAGATGATACCTCCGGTCAAAATCGCGCCACCCTCGATATAGATGGTCTGGCCCGATTTGAGTGTCTGGGTGATATGGTTGCCATACACGCCTCCCGCCTTGAAGTACTTCACATTGGGGTCGTTCTCATCGGGTCGATTGCCCTCTTCCAAGGGGTTGACAAAGATAAATAGCGGGTTGGTCTCGTCGCCATTAATCTCCACGTCCACCCTGTCATAGGGGCGCAGGTAGAGTTTCACACTACCACCTTCGTTACTATAAGTATAATTCTTCGATATGGGCCTCACAACGACGCTCTCAATATTTTGGCGCAGGTCGAAAATCTCAACCTCAACCACTCCATCGCAACCGAACACACAGACGTGTGCCTCGGTGGTGGGCAGGGTTTTGACCCCCTTGCCATTGACCTCCACGTGGTAGAATGCCGAGGGGACAACCGTGTGGCTATACTCGTAGTACTCCACCTTGGTATTGTCCCACTCATTGGGGGTTGGCTCGGGTGTAGGGGTGCCATTTTCACCACACCCCACCAGAGCGGCCAAAACCATCAACGTCGTAAAAAAACTCATAGTTCTCATACCAATCGTGCAACCATACTCTATTTATTACGTGCCAATGCGCTACTTTCGAGAGCCTTCACCGTACCCTTACCTTTGGTAACGGCAACCCTAATCTCACTTGCCGTAGCAGCCTCGAAGCGGCAGGTCTGGCTCTTACCCTTCTCGGCAATACCGCCATAGACGGGCAAGAACTGTCCACCACCGATGGTTGTCAAAATCTCAAACTCGCAACCATCAGCGTCATCGCCCCAAGTGATGGTCAGGTAGTCAACCTTCACATCCTTCTTCACGGGGAAGGTCACATCCACACCCCTCGAAAGGGTTGCGGGCAGGGTGGAACGTACCACCGACACATCGTCGGCATAGGCACCAACCTCTTTGTAGTCGCCCTTCTCGTCCAACACGAGGAGTTTTTCTGTCAGGCGGATATCCACCGAGGAGGCACCAATCATAATATCGAAGTAACCGGGCTCCACCACCCTCTTCATATTCACATCCAACAGCGAGAGCAGGTCGCCCCTCAGGGTCATCTTCACCCTCTTGGTCTGACCGGGCTCGAGGTGTACACGCTCAAAACCACGCAACTGTTTCTCATACACAGTAACCGAGCTTACGCAGTCGCTAACGTAGAGCTGAACTACCTCGTCGCCAGCCATCTTACCGGTGTTGGTTACGTCGAACTCAACCTCCACGTCCTCATAAGGAAGCACTTTGGTCTTACCCAGCTTCAAGTTGGAGTACTCGAAGGTGGTGTAGCTCAAACCATAGCCGAAGTTGTAGAGCGCGCCGTTAACCCTCGACTGGTCGCCGTTGGGACCGAATGTAACGGGGCCGTCCACCTGCGAAGCGGGTTTGAAGGGGAAGTTGAAAGGAATCTGACCAACGGTTTTGGGGAAGGTAACGGTGAGTTTACCACCGGGGTTGTAGTCGCCAAAGAGCACCTCGGCAATGGCCTGACCGCCGTGTGCACCGGGGTACCAAGCCTCCAAGATTGCATCGGCATTCTGCTCGGCCCAGTTAATCGACAAAGGACGGCCGTTAATCAGCACCACAACCATAGGCTTACCCGCCTTTTTGAGTGCCTTGAGGAGTGTGTTCTGGTGGCCTGCGAGTTCGAGGCTGGTACGGCTCTTGTTCTCGCCACAGGTACGGTTGCTACCGCCCACAACTGCCACAACAACATCGCTCTGTGCGGCCAAAGCCACAGCCTCGTCAATCATTGCCTGCTCCTCGGCATTGGGGTCCTCGGGCAGAATCTCCGAGATGGGCCAGCGGCTATCCACAAGGTCGCAGCCTTTGGCATACATCACCTCTGCATCGGGAGCAGCTGCGGTGATACCCTCAACCACGTTGGTAACCTCGTTAGCCTGAGGGCCATAGTGGAGCAGAGCAAACTTCTCCGCCATAGCGTTGGGGCCCACAACGGCAATCTTCTTCACCTTGCTACGGTCCAGAGGCAGGGTACCATTGGCGTTCTTCAAAAGCACCATAGCCTCCCTCGAAGCCTGCAATGCATACACGTTGTTCTCTTCGCCGTCAATCTCCTCGTCGGCAGCCTTATAGTCGCGCTGGTAGGGGTCGTCGAACAGACCTACCAAGAATTTCACTTTCAACACATCCCTAACCCTCTCGTCAATCATCTCCATAGGGATTGTACCCTCCTGAACGAGTTCACGCAGGGGGAGAACGTAACTATCGGGGCTACGGAAAGTACACCTCACATTAAGACCCGCCTCAACACTCAGGCGAACACTCTCCTTCATATTGGCTGCAACGTGGTGTTTGGAGTGGAGATACTCCACAGCGTCGGAGTCCGACACCACATAACCATCGAAGCCCATCTGCTCCCTGAGGATTTCGGTCAACCAGTGGCGGCTACCCTGAACGGGCACACCGTCGTAGTCGTTATAGGAGCTCATCACACCCTTCATACCGGTTCTGCGGATGACCTCCCTCCAAGGATAGAGGTGAACATTCTCCACCTCCCTCGGGCCCATCTGGGGATCCACACGGGCCATACCCTCACGAGCGCCCTTGTTGTTGGAATATGCAGCAAAGTGCTTACCTGTTGCAGCCACCTGCCAATTGGTTTGCAGGCCCTCAACCATCGCAACGCCCAACTCGGCTACAAGATAGGGGTCCTCACCATAGACCTCCTCATAGCGGCCCCAACGCTGGTCCCTACCCACGTCGAGAATGGGGGCATAGACGTTGGTATAGCCCAAAAGCCTACCCTCACGGCCGGTGATGTAACCCATCTTGCGGATAAGGTCGGGGTTCCAAGTGTGGCCCATACCGATTTGGCTGGGGAAGTTGGTAGCCCTATAAGCCTCCACACCACGGATACCCTCGTCGGTGAAATCTACGGGGATACCGAGCCTTGTCTCCTCAACGAAGAACTGCTGCACTTTGTTCAGAGCCCAAGCGTGGCGCGATGCGGGCCACACATTCTCGTTGTCCGACACGGGAAGGTTCCAGTGGCGGAAACCGTTGAGGTGCTCATCGATGGAGCCCACGCCATCCTTCCAGAGTTTGTTTTTCCACTCGGGGGTTGGCAGGTCGTCGGGCAGCACACGTTTGTAGCCATAGAGGGTTACCATCTGACAGGTCTTCTCCTCCAAGTTCATCTGGCTCAACAGGTCCTCCACACGAGCGTCGATATCGGCATTGGGGTCCTCATACACGTCCATACGGCCGTTTTTGTTGAAGTCGATGTAGTCTTTCTTGTACATCTTGTTCTTGCCGAGGGTGAATTTCTCCACCTTTTGGCCGGCTTTGGGGGTTTGGGGTCTTGCGGGTGCAGCACCCATTGCGCTCAATACCACGAGCAACGCTCCGAGTGTAAGTGCAAATTTCTTCATTGTTAATTGGTTTTTATTTTTGTTTGTTTTTCTATTTCGCTTCGTTTTTGTTCTCCTCGCCTACTCCATTCCGAGCACTTCGAGGTACTTGGCGGCATACCTTCCACCGAAGAGAATCTGCCCCTTGCGGTCGAAGTGGATACCATCGGGACCAACGGTTACGCCCTCGGCCGACACCCAATAGCAACCCTCAATGTGGTCGCCCACAGTCTGAATCATCGGGTTGAAGTACGCGGCGTTTTTGTGTCCGTGATACAACTCGCCTGCGATGAATGGCACCTCTGGGCCAACCCCAAGCGCATCTCGCAAATCATCCACAAATTGTTTCAAATCACTGAGGTATCTTGCCGAAGCGTTCTCGTTGGAGTCGCCACCGCCCTGATGCCAAAGGATACCTTTCAGTTCGCCATACTCCATAGCCTGCTTACACCTACGCACTGCCTCGTCGAAAAGGTTACCAACGCTAGTGCCCCACAGCCAAGGATCGTCATTACCCTCTTGGGTAAACGTAACGGGAGTTGCATCTTTCTGCCACTGGTGGATGGAGGTACCGCCACGAGCATTGCCCACAATTAGGAGTGGGTTCTCACTCTTGGAAGCCACATCCTTAGCGAACTGGAACGCAGGATTTACCTGCTGCAATGCGATTTTCTTTCGCACCGAGGAGAAAAAGTTGAGAGGAGCTGCCGCAGGAATAACCTCGCCCTTGTCATTGAGCTGGTATGCGTTGGGGATGGGGTCCTCGTCGCCGGGAAGCATCACACCTCCGAAACCCGACATATTGCTCTGGCCGATGCACAGAACGATGTCGTAGGACACAGGAGCTTCCTCCTCGCCACCTTGCTCCCCATCACTGCCATTACTGCCATTGCACGAGGGAAAAGCCACCGAAGTCAACACCGCAACTGCTATGATTGCCAACTTTTTCATCTTTCCCGTCGCTGTTGTCTTATTCTCACAAAAGAGCGTTGTTTCTATTTCGCTTCGAGCACCTCAAAGAGTTTGGCGGCATATCTCTCACCGAGCAGAATCTGACCTGCGCGGTCGAAGTGCACATTGTCGCTATTGGCGGTGCAGCCCTCGGCCGACACCCAATAGCCACCCTCAACGTAGTCGCCAATCTGCTGAATCACGGGGTTGAAATACTGTGCATTAACATAGCCGTGATAAATCTCGCCGGCAATGAAGGGAACCTCTGTGCCAACGCCAAGTTCGGCCCTCAAATCCCTCACAAACTTCTTCAAAGCGGGCAGGTAACTACCCACTGTGCCGGGTTGCGAGTTACCGCATCCCTGGTGCCAGATGATACCCTTCAACTCGCCATACTTCATTGCCTCCTTGCAACGACGCACGGCCTCGTTGAAGTGGTTGGGAATGGGCTGGCCCCACAACCACTTGTCGTCGCCCTCCTTCTCGGAGTAGTACCTCTCGGCTGCGGTTTTGAGCCACATACCGAGGGTGGTAGCGCCACGAGCATTGCAGACAATCAACACAGGGTTCTCGCTCTTTGCTGCCACCTCTTTGGCGAACGACCAAGCGGGATTGATACCCTGCATCGTCACACCCTTACGGATGGTCGAGTGGCGGTTCATAGGAGCGCAAGCAGGCTCGGGAACATCCTGTGCGTTGAGCAACCAAGCGCCCTCAATGGGTGCCTCATCGCCGGGGAGCATCACGCCCCTACCGGCCATATTGCTCTGACCGATGAGCAGGTACACATCGTAGGTTTGCTCCTTGTTGCCCTCGTTCTCGCCCTCGCCCTCAGGCGTAACAGGCGCGGGCGCACACGAGCAGAAACTCATAATGGCGGCACATAGTACCACCAGCCAATACTTCATATTCATCATTTTGCGGTTCAAAAAATTATGTTTTTCCTATCATCAAAAGCGCAGTGCAAAGGAGTTCTACACTCCCTCGCACCACAGCCTACATTTCTCTATTCTTCCTCCTTCTCAACATCAAGCAGTTCGAGCACCTTATCGACATACCTGCCACCGATGAGGATATTGCCCGGACGGTCGAAGTGGATACCATCACCACAGATGGTCACACCCTCGGCCGACACCCAATAGGCTCCCTCTATCTCCTCGCCAATCCTACGGATTACGGGGTTGAAGTTGGGTGCGCCGGGGCTCTTATATTGCAACTCTCCGGCAATAAATGGCACCTCGCTACCAACACCCAAGTCGGCCCTCAGGTCTGTAACAAAAGTTTTCAGACGGCCCAAATAGGCTGCCGCTGCACCGGGTTGGGAGTCGCTACACCCTTGGTGCCAAAGGATAGCTTTCAGCTCGCCATACTTCATCGCCTCCTTACAACGCCTTACAGCCTCACCATACAACTGTGCGCCAAAGCCCCACAACCAAGGGTCATCACCGGGGGAGCCAAAATAGATGGGCAAAGCCTTTTTCTGCCACTCGCTCATAGAGGTTCCGCCGCGCGCATTGCACACAATAACCACAGGGTTTTTGCTCTTCTCGCTCATCACCTTGGAGAATTGGAACGCAGGGTTAACCTTCTGCAAATCCATCCTCTTACGCACCGATGAAAAGAAGTTCATAGGAGCCGCTGCAGGGCGAAGTTCGCCATTATTATCAAGCAGATAGACATTGGGAATAGGCTCGTCGTCGCCCTCAATCATCTCGCCACCAAAGCCCGACATGTTGCTCTGGCCGAGGAATAGGTAAACATCGCAACCACTCGTTGGTATCTGCTCCTCAGGAGTCGGAGTTTCGCCTCCACCCTCATTGCCCGTTCCACTCTCGCCACAAGCCCCGAGCGTCAACACGCAGAAGGCCACAGCAACAAGCATCGCAACATTATTCATCAAAAGCCTTTTCATCACACCTCTTGTTCCCGCACAACAAGTTAATTGTTTCTCTCCTACTCAACCTCCTCTTTCTCAACATCAAGCAGTTCGAGTACCTTGTCCACATACCTGCCACCGATGAGGATATTGCCCGGACGGTCGAAGTGGATACCATCGCCACAGATGGTCACACCCTCGGCCGACACCCAGTGACCATTTGCCACAACCGTTCCGATGGTCCTAATCATAGGGTTGAACCTCGGAGCACCGGAGCTCTTATACTGCAACTCTCCGGCAATGAAGGGAACCTCCTCGCCAACACCCAAATCAGCCCTCAAGTCTGTAACGAACCTATTCAATTGGGAAAGGTAGTTGTTCACCGCATAATCGCTCTGCGAGTCGCCACATCCCTGGTGCCAGCACACAGCCTTCAAGGTGCCATACTCCATAGCCTGCTTGCAACGGCGCACCGCCTCGGCATAGAGTTGAGCGCTCTGGCCCCACATCCAGGGGTCGTCGCCGCCATCCTCGCTGAACAGAATGGGGCTTGCACCCTTCTGCCATTGGCTAACAGTGGTCGCGCCACGCGCATTGCACACGATAACCACGGGGTTTTTGCTCTTCTCGCTCATCACTTTGGAGAATTGGAACGCAGGGTTAATCTTCTGCACAGCCATCCTCTTGCGCACCGACGAGTAGAAGTTCATAGGAGCAGCAGCGGGACGAAGCTCGCCCAAGTTGTCGAGCAGATACACATTCGGAATAGGCTCGTCATCGCCCTCAATCATCTCGCCACCAAAACCCGACATATTGCTCTGTCCGAGGAAGAGGTAAACATCGCAACCACTTGTTGGAATCTGCTCCTCAGGAGTCGGAGTTTCGCCTCCGCCCTCATTGCCTCCGCCATTCTCATTAACATCTCCACAAGCACCCAAAACGAGCACGCAAAATGCCATCACAAAGGGGATAATAAGGTTCTTTTTTGTCGAGTTTTTCATAGTAATATTCACCTGCTTTACGCCACTACATTGTGGACGTACACACAAAGTTACACCTTTATTTTTTAATATGCAAAATTTTTTGTTATTTTTTGAACAAACAAAAATATACACACAGCGCACACACAATTGCAAACAATTGTAAATCAAAATAAAACCACCCTATAAATATCAAATGAGCCATACAAAATTCATTCAAACACACACCAAAATACACACCCCGAAAAACGACACTTTTGCGTGAAACGAAGATATATCTACCACATCGCGCAAACATCCACTTTGGAAGTTTCAAAAATAAATTATACCTTTGTGCAAAATACACACACAATGGCAAAAAATCCTCAGAAAATCAGAATTAAGGACATCGCCGAGATGGCCGGAGTGTCGGCCGGAACGGTCGATAGGGTGTTGCACGGACGAGGTAAAGTGTCGCCCGACGCACTCAAAGCAGTGGAGGATGTTCTCAACAAAGTGAACTACAATCCCAACATCTATCTCTCCTCCATCTCCATCCGTAAACACATCAAAATAGTGTTCGTTACGCCCCACACCGAGGGCAGCCAATATTGGGAACAAGTACACGCAGGTTTCCGCAAGGCCATCAACGAATATAATATGGTAGACCTTTCAAGCGAGGTCTTTACCTATGATCAATATGACCTCTACAACTGCCGCACTACCTACACAAAGGTGTTGGAAGCGAGGCCCGATGCGGTGGTCATTGCGCCCACTTTCAAGGACGAAACCATACGTCTGGCGCAGGCATTGGACGAGGAGCGCATCCCCTATGCCTATGTGGACTCTATGGTGGAGGGCACCAACCCGATGGCCTTCTACTCGGCCCAGCAGGAGTCGTGTGGCTATCTGATTGCCAAGCTCATACGTCAAACCACCCCTGCCGATAGCGAATATGCCCTGTTTCAGGCGATGAGGGTGGGCGACGAGAGTGCCAACAACACCATCCAGCGCAAGATTGGCTTTATGGAGTTCTTCCACGAGCACCGCTTGGGCGACAAGGTGCACCGCCTGAACTTCTCTCCTCTCGACAATGCCTACAACGACAAGGCCCTCTCGGACTTCTTTGCTGCCCATCCCAACGTGAAGGGTGCAGCGGTGTTGTCGTCGAGGGGTAGTATCATCACCGACAGCCTTAAACGTATAGGTATCAACAACATCAAAACCATCTGCCTCGACTTGACCGCCGACAACATCGCCGCCATGATGGATGGTCGCCTCGACTTTCTTGTGGGCCAAAGGCCCGGATTGCAAGGATTCCTTGCGGTGGAAACACTCCTGAAAAACATCATCTGTGGCGGCCACCCCGAGGTGGAGAACTATATGCCGCTCGACATAATCACGCGTGAGAACATCGACTTCTACAAGGAGTATGTTGTGCAAAATTCCACGGGGGGGGGTGGAAAATAACCCCAAAACGGAAAAATAGAACATCTCGAAAACTAATAATAAAAACCAATAACTTAATAGAACAAAAAGAATGAAAAGGATTGTAGTATTTGTGGCATTATGCCTTTGGGCGACCAACATTTTTGCCGCCAAAATAGACACCAACATCTCCGCAATAAAGGCTCTGGCCGAGAGGGTTGTACCCTCCGTTGCGGACCAATTCGAGTGGCGAGTGTTGCCCGCAAAGGGAGGCGACCGCTGGGAACTTTCGAGCGAAGATGGGAAGATTGTCATCGCCGGTAACAATGCAGGTTCAATGGCCGTTGGTCTGAACCACTACCTCAAATACTACTGCCTCACCGAAGTGTCGTGGTATGCGGCAGACCCCGTAGTGCTGCCCGCCACACTCCCCTCTGTTGACACTCCCGTAGCAGCCAAAGCAAGGGTGAAAGACCGCTTCTTCCTCAACTACTGCACCTATGGCTACACAATGCCGTGGTGGGGTTGGAGCGATTGGGAGAGGCTCATCGACTGGATGGCCCTCAATGGTGTAAACCTTCCCTTGGCCATCACCGGTCAGGAGAGCATTTGGTACAAAGTGTGGAGCAACCTCGGACTCACCGACGAGGAGATTAGGGGTTTCTTCACGGGCCCCGCACACCTGCCCTGGCACCGTATGCAGAACATCGACTATTGGCAGGGCCCTCTACCCAAAGGATGGCTCGATAGTCAGGAGGAGTTGCAGAAGAAGATTGTTGCTCGCGAGAGGGAGCTTAATATGAAACCCGTGTTGCCTGCCTTTGCAGGCCACGTTCCTGCCGAGTTGAAGAGGGTGATGCCGGAGGCTAAAATCACCAAGCTGAAACATTGGAGCGACTTCCCCGACGACTATGCGTGCAGCTTCCTCGACCCTATGGACCCAGCCTACACCAAAATCCAAAAACTTTTCCTCGACATTCAGGCCCAGACCTACGGCACCGACCACGTCTACGGTATTGATATCTTCAACGAGCTCACTCCCCCATCGTGGGAGCCCGACTACTTGGCCCGTGTGAGCAAACAGGTCTATGAGAGTCTGCGTAAGGCCGACAAGAAGGCTGTGTGGTTGCAGATGGGTTGGATGTTCTACTATCAGCGTCAGCACTGGATTCCCGAACGCGTGGAGGCCTACCTGACCGCCCCTCCCGCAAAGGGCCAGCTGATGCTCGACTACTTCTGCGAGTTCTATGAGGTGTGGCCAACAGTTGAGAAATTCTATGGCACACCCTTCATTTGGTGCTACTTGGGTAACTTTGGCGGCAACTCGCCCCTGACGGGTAACATCAAGGAGATTGACCGCCGCTTTGAGAACACACTTGCCAATGTGGAGAACCTTACAGGTATTGGCTCCACTTTGGAGGGTTTCGACTACAACCCCTTCGTGTATGAATATGTGTTCGAGAAGGCTTGGACTCTGCCACAGCACACTTCTCCCACCGAGTGGGTGAACACTATGGCCGACCAGAGGGTGGGGTTTGTGGACGAGAACGCTCGCAAGGCTTGGCAGATATTGGCCGATGGCGTGTATAACAACGAGGAGTATGGCAAACACTCCCACACCGGCAACCCCAAACACCGCCACCCCTGGTTGGTAACCCCACCACAGGCGGACTACAAGTGGAATCAGACCATCACCGACGACCAGCAGACCCTCGTCAGCGCACTCGACTACCTCTTGCAGGTCGAATCGGACCGTCCCAGCCACCGCTTCGACGTGGTTAACATCACCCGTGAGTTGCTATCCAACACCTTCGTACTCTCGTTGTGCCGTTTCAGCGACGCAAAGAAGAGGTGCGACATCGAGGCTATGACCAAAGAGGAGAACTTTATGTGTGAGATTTTCAAGGACCTCGACATTCTGATGGCCACCAACCAGACCTTTATGCTCGACAAGTGGTTGCAGGATGCTCGCACCTTTGGCACCGACGAGGCCGAGAAGAACTACTACGAGAGCAACGCACGCAGCATCGTAACCGCTTGGGGTGTGGAGGGTAGCCGCCTGAACGACTACGCAAGGCGTTGTCAAGCGGGCCTCATCACCTCCTACTATGGCGAGCGCTGGGAGATGTACTTCCACGAGGTTAAGAGTGCTGTGCTGACCAAGGGTAAATACACCAGCGATGACCACAACACCTTCCGTAGCATTGCCGACAAGTTTGAGACTCGTTGGTGGACGGACCGCATCGACACCTTCGACCGCAAGCCCGCAGGTGGCGAGTTGGAGATGGCACGAAAGGTGTTTGCCAAATACCGCAATACCCCTACGAAGTAGAGGGGAAAATTGAAAATTCAAAATTCAAAATTCAAAATTATTCCCTAACCTCCCTAAATTCCCTAACTTCACGGGTATTAAAAAAGATACCCGAGAAAAAGAAAGGAACAATATTTACTAATTAAGAAAAAGACGGTTGACGGTCGACCGTCGACGGTTGACAAAACTATGAAAAAGAGTATCCGTGTGCCCCGAGTGGAGGGCTTTGAGAAGTTGGAGCAGTTTGCCACCGACACCATCGAGTGCATCAATTGGGCAGAGTATCCCTACAAACCATCCGTGCGCTTCTACATAGGCCACACAGAGGAGGCCCTCTTGGTGCGCTACGAGGTGGAGGAGGCCCACACCAAAGCAATCTGCACCACCGCCAACGGGCCCGTGTGGGAGGATAGTTGCGTGGAGTTGTTCATCAAGGAGCCCGACAGCCCCTTCTACTTCAACTTCGAGACCAACTGTATCGGCGTGGGGCTCTCGGCCAAAAGGCGTTCTCGCTCCGATTGCGCCCACTTCACACCCGAGCAGGCCGCACCCATCGTGCGACATTCCTCACTCCCTGCCGAGCCCATTGACATCAAGGACGGTAGGTGGAGTTTGGAACTCACACTCCCCTTCTCGGTGCTCGAACTCAACGGCACCCCCGAGAGGCTCTTGGCCAACCTCTATAAGTGCGGCGACGGCACCACCCCCGCACACTTTGTGAGTTGGAGCCCCATCGGTGTAGAACAGCCCGACTTCCACCGCCCCGAATGGTTTGGCGAACTCATTTTTGACAAATAAAACACCCTAATTATGGACAATAAACTACTCAACATTGCACAGCGTTTTGCGCTCGAAGGCACCATCGCCGACATCCGCGCACTCGGCGACGGCTTCATCAACGACACCTTCATCGTGAGGACCGAAGGTGAGGCTCCCGACTACATACTCCAACGCAAAAACCACATCGTATTCCCCGATGTGCCCGCTATGATGGAGAACATCCGCAAGGTCACCGAACACATCAAGGCCAAAGTGGAAAACCCTATGCGTGAAACACTTACGGTCATCCCTACCACCGATGGCAACCTCTACTACAAGGATGAGGAGGGTAACTTCTGGGCTGTGTGCACCTTCATTCCCAACACCACCACCTACGACCGTGCCGACTCCACCGCCCTCGCCTATCAGGGTGGCAAGGGTATTGGTCGTTTCCAAGCGCAGTTGGCCGACTTTACGGAGCCTTTGGCCGAGGTTATCAAGGGATTTCACAATATGCGCTACCGCTTTGAGCAGTGGGATGCGGCAGTGAGGGCCGACAAGGCCGGCCGTGTGTCTTCGCTCGCCGAGGAGATTGGCTGGATTGAGAGCCGCAGGGAGGAGATGTTGGGCTTCTGGTCGCTCGTGGAGAATGGCACCATTCCCACACGAGTAACCCACAACGACACCAAAATCAGCAACATACTCTTTGATGCCGACACCAAAGAGGTACTCTGCGCCATCGACCTCGATACGGTTATGAGTAGCACCTCGCTCAACGACGTGGGCGACGCTCTGCGCTCCTACACCAACACCGGTGCCGAGGATGACCCCGACTTGGAGAAGGTTTCGATGAGCCTCGATATGTTCCGTGCCTACATTGAGGGCTACCTCTCGGAGCGTGCCGCCACCCTCTCGGAGAGCGAGTGGGAGTGGCTAGCGTTCAGCGGTAGGTTCATCACCTTCGAGCAGGTGTTGCGCTTCCTGATGGACTACATCGACGGCGACACCTACTACAAGACCAAATATGCCGACCACAACCTCGTGCGTACCCGTGCGCAATACAAATTGCTCCAAAGTATGGAAGAGCAGTATGACCAGATGGTTGACATCGTAAAGGCCCTGAGGGGAGAGGGAAATTGAAAATTG
>JAGBGK010000020.1 GCA_017936005.1 Tidjanibacter sp. | reverse complement strand
GGAGGTATTCCCCGCATTTATGGTTGAGATGCCCGCTTTGGACAAAGATACCTACACCTTTGAGGAGTTCCTCGCTATGGTGGAGGCCAACAAAGACCTCGCTGCTGTGAGGGTACACAAAGAGAGGTTCGGTTATATGGTCAACGACACCATTTGCGAGGTTGGTAACGTGCTTATCAACGGCGCAAAAGTGGTTACCATCAACTCCGAGTCGACCGAGATTGAGGACATCAAAAAGACCATCGCCGACTGCGGTTTGGAGGGCGTTGAGAACATCAACTACCTGCAAGCTATCAAACGTGTGATTGGTATGAGTAAGAAACCCCTTGCAAACGAGTAGTACTATGGCACAGGAAATTGAGAGAAAGTTTTTGGTAGCAGGCGACTTCAAACCTTTTGTTTCGAAGGCTACCCGCATCACACAAGGTTATCTTTCGTCCGTACCCGAGCGCACCGTGCGTGTGAGGGTTAAAGGCGAGAAGGGCTTCATTACAATCAAAGGTATCGGCTCGGCAAGTGGCGCAAGCCGCTATGAGTGGGAGAAGGAAATCCCCGTAGAGGAGGTACAGGAGTTGTTGAAGATTTGTGAGCCCGGTGTGATTGACAAAACACGCTACCTCGTAAAGGCCGGCGAGCACACCTTTGAGGTGGATGAGTTCTATGGCGACAACGAGGGCCTCACTGTGGCAGAGGTTGAACTTTCATCGGAGGAGGAGAACTTCGTTAAACCCGAGTGGTTGGGCGAGGAGGTAACCGGCGATGTTAAGTACTACAACTCGATGCTGATGAAAAACCCCTACAAAAATTGGAAATAGTTATGCGTCGTTTCCGCAATAACCTTCTTCGTTTTGCCACTTTGGCAATGTGTGCACTCGCTGTGGTGGGTTGCGACGATAGCAATAACAACAACGAGGGTGGTAATGATGTTAACCCAAATACTCCTCGCCAACTTGGAGAGTGGAAACAGTATCTGGTAGAGGATAAGATTTCCGGCTTTTCGGGGGTGTGCCTCAACGAGGACGGCACAGGTCTTTATGGCGTGGACGATAGTGGAGACTTGTACAACATTAGCTTTGAGGGTGAAAAACTCGGTAAACTATCGTTGGATAAGGAACGTGATTTCGAGGGCGTTACCACCGATGCTACCAACAAAGTGGTCTATATGTGCGAAGAGCGTGAGTGGAATGTCTATCAACTCTCTGCTGACAAGAAAAGCGCAACCAAACTCACTCACATCGAGGTGGTGAATGGTGTGGATAACAAGGGCCTCGAAGGTATTGCCTACGGAAAGGGCAATATCTATGTGGCTAACCAAGAGCGTCCTACCACAATCTTTACCTACTCGGTGGCAGAGGGTAAGGTTACAAGTAGCGTTACCGTTGATTTTGCACGATTCCTGTCGGATTTGTGTTATGATGAAACAAACGACACCCTTTGGGTGGTTGACTCCAAGCAGAGTTTGGCCTTCAATATCTCTCTGGATGGCGAGGTGTTGGCAACCTACGATGTCAGTTTCGTACCCAAAGCCGAGGGTATTTGCGTGGACTACACACGAGGCGTGATTTGGTTTGCTTGCGATAGCACCGGCCGCCTTTACAGCGCAGAGATTAACTTCTAATCGCTGCACAATATTGGTTGCTTGTGGGGCGGGGATGCCCTGCCCCGCAAACCAACCCTTTGGGCTATGCCCGCTTTGCAACTTCGTAGAGAGGAGTTGCCCCTAAATTGATAATAATCTAAAACAATATATACTATGGCTAAAACTACTAATGAGGCAGAAGTTCAGGAAGTACAAGAGTTTGATGTGCTCGATATGAACAACTACAAGGTGGAAAAACTGCCTAAAATGGAAAAAAGTGGCTTCGAGAAATGGATGGCACGATTGGGTGGCCCTCTGGCTGCGCTTATCTTTGTGCTGCTCTATTGGGTTGTTGACATCCCCTTTATCGACAATCTCGACCCCTCGAAACTCGACAAAAAAGCCAAAGCACGCTATGAGGTACTTTGCCCCGAGGTGCCCGTAGTAGTGGAGGCCGGCAAGGAGGCGAAGGCCGCCGAAAAGAGCGTTATAGGCAACGTGCAGGAGGTGGTTAAGGCCGACTCGGTGGAGGCGTTCAATATGGAGGATGCCAAGGCGATGGTGGCCGCACAAGACGAGGCCGCAGTGCTCAAAGCCGACAACCCTCGTGATAACTCACCCTTTACACGCATCTGCTATGCAATGTTGGCAATCTTCTGTGCCTCAATGATTTTGTGGGTTACGGAGGCCGTGCCGAGCTATATGACATCGCTGATGGTTATCTTGGCCATTGTGCTCACGGGCGTAACTACCCAGAAGGAGGCCTTTGCGCAACTCGGACACCCGGTGATGTGGCTCAATATATTGTCGTTTGTGTTGGCGAGTATGTTGGTTAAAACCCGTGTGGCCAAGAGGTTAGCATTGTGGTTTGTGCTCAAATTTGGCAAAAATGCTACGGGTATCTTTATCAGTTTTATTGTCATCAACGTCATTCTTTCGCTCTTCATCTCGGCAACCACGGTGAAGGCTACCATCCTGCTGCCAATCTTTATGGTTGTGGCGGCAATCTATGGCGCAAGCAATGGCACTCGTAACAACTTCGGTAGGAACATCGTGTTGCAAAACCTTTTCCAAGTGAACATCGGTGCGAGCGCATTTATGACCGGCTCGGGTGCCAACCTGCTGGCCGTTTCGCTCATCTTGGGCGCAGGTGGCACAATGGTATGGAAAGATTGGTTTGCGGTGGGATTCCCTCTGGCTATGATACTCCTCATTGTGGGTTGGCTCGTGGGTACCAAACTTGTATTCCCGATGAAGAAGGAGGAGCAGAGGCCACAGATTGAGGGTGGTATGGAGACCCTCCGCAAGGAGTATAATGCGCTGGGTAAGATGACGATGGAGGAGTATAAAGCCATAGGTATCTTCCTGTTGGTGCTCTTTATGTGGGTTACGGGTGGCGACGACGGCAAGGGACTCCACTCGGTGGATGCAACAACGGTTGCCTTCATTGGTGCGGTGTTGGCACTGATGCCCGGCATTGGCGTGGTTAAGTGGAACGATGTGGATATTCCTTGGCACCTGATGCTCTTCTCGGCCGGTGCTTATACGCTCGGCTCGGGTTTGAATGCTACCGACCTGCCTTCGTTGGCTGTAAATGCGGGCTTCGATGCGCTGGGAATTTCGCAGGACACCCCCTTTATTGTGCTCTATGTAATTCTCACGGGTCTGATGCTGTTTAGTGGCCTTGTGTTCCAATCGAAGACTATGCGTGCGCTCATCTTCATACCCATCGCTATTGGTGTGGCACAGAGGTTTGGCTATCCTGTTATGAGTTTTGCATTCCCTATGGCATTGCTTATTGAGCACGTCTATGTTTTGCCTTTCAACAGCAAACCTGCGGCACTGCTCTACACTACCAACCATTACAGTTGGAGCGATACCTTCAAGTTTGGTATCATTATGATGCTTATCGCTTGGGTGATGATATTTATCTGGGGCGAGACAGTATTGCAGTGGGCAGGCTACACTCCCGGACTTTTCTAAGTAGAATGGAGGGCTCCACCTTGTGGGGCCCTAAACTTCCGTTGTGATGATTACTATTCAGGCAAAAAAACACGATAACTTTTCCGTAGAGTTCAAATTCGGATTTGTGGGTGGAGATGATGCTCCAAGCCACGAGTTCGTTGTGAATTCTTGGATATTCGTGCCCAATAGTTTGGATATTAATCCGCAGACCTACGGTAAGAAACAGTTCTACCGCGATATTAAGTCTAATGTGCGACTTATTACGCCGGTGTATTCGCTGGCCGATTTGGCAAGCGTGGATGCGCTGCCTTTTAGAAATCTGCGAAGTGCGTGCGAGGCAGTGGCCGAGAGAGCTACTGATGGCGCTATTGCCAACTATGAGTCGCAGATTAAGATGTTTGCGGCCATCTTCAAGAGCGCAATGCGTAACCACTCCATTCGCATTGCCGGAAGCAATAGTGTGGAAGAAATTGCCGCAATGAGCGAGGAGCTTGCAAGGTGTGCCAAAGAGATTGTTGGGGAATATCGCAACGTCTACCGCTTGGTGAATGTGCCCAGAGTGGAGTCCAAACTGCGTGGCTACTACCTCTTTGGCGATGAGATTTTGACACACTTTATCGATTTGCAGGCATTTCGTGTGTTGAAGAAAATCGATAAGCTTTTGGCATCCAATCCACAACTTGCTACCGTGAGGGGGCAGATTGTTGCGCTGATGAGGGATGAAAAGGATTATAAGTGTTCGATGGGGTATGATTTGGTGAGGGCCGATGACCCTAAATGTAACCGACAACTTGTATTCCGCTATGGTATGCTCAAAAAGTATGTGGAGAGCGACCTCTATATCCGCCTGAACAAGAAACGTGATGGCTTTGCCGTTGAGCAGGTCTATTATAGTATTGCGGCAGGTTTGGCTATGATATTCGCAACGGCAGTAGCGTGGTTTGCACAACTTAAATATGGCAATATCACGGGGCCATTGTTTGTTGTGTTGGTGGTGAGCTATATGCTCAAAGACCGCATTAAGGACCTGATGCGCTACTACTTTGCCCACCGCCTCGGCAATAAGTTTTTCGACAATAAGGCGCAGATTAAAATCCACGACCGCGTTGTGGGTGAGATTAAGGAGGGCGTGGATTTCATTAGCGACCCACAGACACCTCGCGAAGTGCTTGATGTTAGGAGTCGCTCGTCGCTGGTGGAGGCCGAGAATAGGATTTTTGAGGAGAAAATTCTTCTCTATCGCAAGCGCGTGGTGTTGGACGGGAAGTCGTTGAATAGTGATTCGAACTACCACTTGAATGGTATTAACGAGATTTTGCGCTTCCACACACACCGCTTTACCCAGAAGATGGATAATCCGGAGGTGCCTGTGAATACTCTCGATGAGGAGGGTAGGGTGCAGACAGTTAAGGTTCAGAAAATATACTACATCAACCTTGTGATGCAACTTTGTGAGGGAAAGAGTATGAGATATAAGAGATTTCGTATAGTGATGACCCGAAACGGAATTCTGGCCGTAGAGGAGATGTAGAGGGATATTCAAAATTCAAAGTTCAAAATTAAGGGAGTATGCATGCATACTCCCTTAAATATTTTGCTGTAACCATCCACCACTTCCTAAAAGTCAAAGACCACCTTTGCCATAGCAATTGTGTGGGTGGCGGTGTGGGTATAGACTCGGTGTATGGCTGGCTGAATGGTACCAAATGAGGTAGGATAGGCATAGGTGAGTTCCAAAGCCGTTTCGTAGCCTGTACGATATAAACTACGGTTGTAGAGAAATCCAATGTAGTCCTTGTCCGAGAGCAAACCTCGCCACAGAATACCCATTGCACCATAGAGTTCACACTCGCTATTCGGCGCCCAACCTCCGTGAAGTAGGAGTGTTAGCTGGTGGCCGTCGGGAGTGAAGTAGAGAGGTTGCTCAACAAGCATCCACACCGACTCGCGCTTGTGCTTCTTTGTGGGGTCGTCGGCGCTGCGTTGCGCTTCGGGTAGTGGAGTGTCACCAAAGGCTGCGCCAAGACGGTATGTGCCCAGATAGGTTCCCTCCTTGCCCGTGTAGCTAAACTCTGTGATGGAAAAGACGCCATCCCGTTTGGGGCGTATGTTGAACACCTCGTCCCACTGATTGGACGCCACACCGTTGTAGAGCGATGATTTCCACACAAAGCCCTTAAAAAGATATAGTTCGGAATGTAGACACATTGCCGACATTGGCGAGTCGGATATAGGAAAATTATCCGAAAGAGAAGGGAAAAGTCCTCCTACCGAGGATGTGAATATGGAGTTCCACGGAGAGGTAAAATAGTCCTTGTTGACATTACGAACACCAAACGAGAGAGTGGAGGCATTGAAATGGTGGGTGATGCCGAACTCAAAGAGGGAGAGAGGTACACTTTCATCTTCAATGGCAGAGAAGATGTGGAGGTCGTCGGCAATGCCACTCTTGCCTTGTGAGTAGCGTAAGTTATTAACAGCCAGCAGGTCAATATCAAGCGAGCCGCCACGCCAAAGGTCAATCTCGTGATAGGCATTCAGAATGTTTATCCAGTTGGCGTGCCCGTTGGATGTGTTCCAAAGCCCCTCGGTTGTGTAGGTAATGTTGGGTGTCGCCTTAGGTGAAGCAAATGACGTTAAAGCGATTGGCACGAGGAGTGCAAGAAGTAGTAATCGTTTCATAGATACAATGTTTTTTTGTTGGTTGCTGATGATTGCAGAGTGTGATTGGCAACTTTTGTTCCAAAAAGAGAAAAATTATCGCACCTATTTTGTATATTTGCTCGTCTGAAACGAGAAAAAGGAGTTTTGAACTATGATAAAAAGCAGACTTTGTGATATGCTCGGCATTACCTACCCCGTTATTCAGGGCGGTATGGCGTGGATTGCTGATGCCTCGTTGGCTTCGGCTGTTTCAAATGCGGGCGGCCTTGGCCTAATATCGTCCATTAATACCGATACGGAAGCGGTGAGGGAGGAGATTAGGAAGTGTCGCGCGATGACCGATAAACCCTTTGGTGTCAACATTATGTTGCAGGCTCCAAATGCGGCCGAGATTGCCGCATTGGTGGTAGAGGAGGGGGTTCAGATTGTAACCACGGGCGCAGGCTCGCCAGCAAAATATGTGGAGATGTGGAAGGCTGCGGGTGTGCGAATCATACCCGTGGTGGGCTCGGTGGCACTTGCGCTGAAAATGCAACAACTTGGCGTGGATGCGGTGGTGGCCGAAGGCGCTGAGTCGGGAGGACACGTGGGAGAGCTGCACACTATGCCCCTTGTCCCACAAGTAGTTGATGCTGTGGATATTCCTGTGATTGCGGCAGGCGGTATATGCGATGGTAGAGGAGCAGCAGCTGCTTTTATGTTGGGTGCAGAGGGTGTGCAGGTTGGTACGCGTTTTCTGGTGGCTGAGGAGTGTAACGTACACTCGGTCTATAAGGAGAAGATTCTCAACGCTACGGACATCTCGACTATCGTTACGGGCAAGAGGATTGGACATCCCGTGCGCTCGCTCAAAACGCCATTTTCGAAGAATTTGGCAAAAATGGAAAACGATCCTATGGCCAACCCCGAAGAGGTCTTTGCAATGGGAGCAGGCGCACTCCGCAGGGCTGCTAAGGAGGGCGATGTGAATGGTAGTTATATGGCCGGCGAGTGTGCCGGTATGGTTAGACGCTCCGAGCCCGCAAAGGCCATTGTGGAGGATTTGATACTTGGAGCCGAGGCAGTAATAGAACAATTTGTTGCACAGAGAGTTAAATAGAGGGGGTGAATATGGACAGAGAGGAACTGAAAGAATACCTTCCGCACCGCGAGCCAATGTTGTTGGTGGATGAGGTGGAGATGGATTCCGAGGGTGTGTGTCGTGGAAAATATCGTATCCGAGGGGATGAGTTTTTCTGTCAGGGACATTTCCCCGACAATCCCATTGTGCCGGGAGTGATATTGTGCGAGATTATGGCCCAATGTTGCGCTCTGCTCGTCAAGGACGAATTGTTGACACATTTGCCACTCTACTCGGGGATTAACAACGTGAGGTTCAAAAATATGGTGTATCCGGGAGATGTGTGTGTGGTTACGGCGCGAATATCAACGCGAAGAGGACCGCTTGTCTATTGCGAGGCCAGCCTTAGCGTGGGTGGAAAACTTTGTTGCAGGGGCGAGTTGGCCTTTGCATTGATGAAGAAGTAGTCTGCCTATTTTGAAAATAGAATAATTGTGGGTATATTTGTGTTTCAAACACTATAAAACAAAGACCAAACTATGAACAAATTGCTTTTCTTGGGCAGTATCGGATGGCAGGAGATTGTCATTATCGCACTTGTTGTATTGTTGCTTTTTGGCGGTAAGAAGATTCCCGAACTTATGAGGGGTATCGGTAGCGGTGTTCGCTCGTTCAAAGAGGGCCTCAATGATGTGAAGTCGGAGGTGGAAAAACCACTTAACAAGAAAGAGGACGAGGAGAAATAATACTCCCAATTTGATGGAAAATATGCAAAAATGTGCCACATGGAATTCTCTGTGGTGCGTTTTTGTGTTTGTGTGTATTGACAACCATTTGATCTTATGGCCGATAATATGACCTTCTGGGACCATCTCGACGAGTTGAAAAAATATCTCGTCCGAATCATTGTGGTTGCCCTCTCTTTTACGGTTGTCGCTTTTGTGCTCAAAGAGCCCATTTTCAATGTGATACTTGCTCCGCAGAGCAGCGAATTTGCCACCTATCGGCTGTTGGAGAAAATAGGCCTGTTGTCGGCCGATAGTGCCTTCTCGGTCAGCCTGATAAATACGGGCCTTGCTTCCCAATTTCTCACCCATATGAGGGTGTCGCTGTGGATAGGTATCCTCGGTTCTTTGCCCTATATTATCTACTCGATTTTCGGTTTCGTTGCTCCGGCACTCTATGAACACGAAAAACGCCACGCCACACGCTTTGTGGTGAGCGGATATTTTATGTTTATGTTGGGGTGTCTGGTTGGGTATTTTGTGATTTTCCCCTTCACGTTCCGCTTTTTGGGTACCTATCAGGTGAACGATATGGTGGATAATATGATCAACCTCTCGTCTTACATATCAACGATGATGTCAATGGTGATGATGATGGGGGCAATCTTCGAAATCCCAATGCTGTGTCTGCTTTTTGCACGTATTGGAGTGCTCTCATCGGCCACGATGACCGAGTATCGTAAACACGCCGTAGTGGTCATTCTCATCCTTGCAGCGGTGATTACCCCGACGGGTGATCCCTTCACTCTTTCGCTTGTGGCGTTGCCTATGTGGGGACTCTATGAACTTGGTCTGCGACTTGTGCGCCGGGTTGAAAAACATAAGATAACTACAACTTAAATAATTAATTATCAGATGAAATTCCCTAAAATTGCTCTGTTTGTTGCGTTGACTTTTGCGGCAACAACAGCCTTGGCACAACCCCGTGCTGAGTATCCACGTCCACAATTTGAGCGTTCCGAGTGGGTAAATCTCAATGGAGAGTGGAATTTTGAACTCGATTTGTCCAATTCGGGCTATTCTCGTAAACTCTATAAGAGTAAAGCTCTCGAGGGTAAAATCATCGTACCCTTTGCGCCCGAAAGTTCGCTGTCCGGTATAGGTCACGTTGACTTTATCAGCAGTGTATGGTATCAGCGTACTGTGCAGGTGCCGAGCGAGTGGGCTGGTAAGAGGGTGAAACTCAACTTTGGTGCTGTCTATTACAAGTCGGAAGTCTATATTGATGGTCGTTTTGTGGGACGACACTATGGTGGTTCCGACTCCTTCTCGTTTGACGTTACCGATTTTGTGGCAGATGGTCAGCCCCATAGCCTTGTGGTGCACGCCGAAAGCGATGTGCGTGGCGGAAAACAGCCGGCAGGTAAGCAATCCTCTCGTTATGAGTCCTACGGATGTTCCTATACTCGTACTACGGGTATTTGGCAGACCGTGTGGATGGAGGCTGTGGATGCGTGTGGCTTGGAGCGTGTTCAGGTGGTGCCCGATATTGATCAAAATACGCTCACAATTATCCCTGCCTACTACGGTGTTAAGGGTGGTAACCGCTTCCGAGTGAGCCTTACGGATGGCAAAAAGGTTGTGGCAAAGGCCGATGTGGTAGCGTCGCAGGGTATGCCTGTGGTGTTGAATCTGAAGAAGGTCAAACTGTGGAGTCCTGAGTCGCCATTCCTCTATGGACTTGTTTATGAGGTTGTTGGAGCTGATGGTAGTGTTGTTGATAGGGTTGACTCCTATGCCGGTATGCGTAAGGTTCATATTGACGGCACCCGTATCTTCCTGAATAATAAACCATATTACCAGCGCCTTGTACTCGATCAGGGATTCTATCCCGATGGTATTTGGACAGCTCCTTCTGACGAAGCATTGCGCCGCGATATTGAGCTTTCTAAATTGGCAGGCTTCAATGGCGCACGCCTCCACCAGAAAGTCTTTGAGGAGCGTTTCCACTATTGGGCCGATAAGTTGGGATATCTACTGTGGGGCGAGATGGCCTCGTGGGGTATGAGTGCAGCGTTGCCCGAGACGGGACGTAACTTCCTTTCGGAGTGGGGGAATGTGGTTGTTCGCGACCGTAACCACCCGTCGATTATCGCTTGGACTCCATTTAATGAGGAGTGGAAAGTGCCTAATAATGAGGCAGGAAGGTTGTATAATGATGCTTACCAATTGACCAAACAATTGGATCCCACACGTCCGGTGAATACAATCAGTGGAGGTATCTATGTTATTTCTGATTTCTGCACCGCACATAGCTATCAGCAGGATGGCGAAAAACTCCATAAGCAGATTTTTAACGGTGAGAAATTCTATCAACCACAAGGTCCCACACAGGATAAGTATCCTCACGTAATTAACCAGCTGATTTACAGGGGTGATGTCCCCTATGTGTTGGATGAGTTTGGTGGCATCAAATGTGCTGAAACACAGCCCAAAGATGGTAAGTCGTGGGGTTATGGGGATGCAGCACCCACTCGTGAGGACTTCTATGCTCGTTTGGAGTCGCTCGTGAAGGCTATTACCGACCACAGCGATAAGGTTTGTGGTTTCTGCTATACCCAGCTCACCGACGTGGAACAAGAGCAGAACGGAGTTTACTACTTCAATCGAGATAGTAAATTCGATATGGAACGCCTGCGCGCCATCTTCCAAATGAAGGCCGAAGGTTATGAGCAGTAGAAAAGGTTATGAGCAGTAGAATATGATCTAATTGTTCCCTATCAAGGGGAAATTATTATTAAAGTAGAGCGGAATTGCCCACAATTCCGCTCTACTTTTTTTTACAAAATTCACATTGAGAATGGGCTTACGATGGTGGAAAATAGAACATTTTAGAGTTTCTATTAGCCAATTGGTGACCAATTTTAATTTGTGATATTTCCCCCACTTTTGCGCTCGTAAATATCGGTAAATTAGCAAGATACGATTTTTTGCAATATTGTTTGCAACTTTCATTTTTTCAACTATCTTTGTCCTTATAAATTGGTTGACCAATCTGGTACACCAATTTGGTTAACCAATTTTAGGCATATTCTTTTGGGAATGTGCCGCAGGTGTGTATTGAAGGCAGAAACTACAACTAACCAATATTTATAAATTTATGAGAAAATCTACCTATGTGAAGGCTCTATTCCTTGGAATAGCACTTTTTGTGTCTATGGGTGTTTTTGCACAATCCAAGACTGTGAAAGGTGTGGTTACCGGAGGTGGTGAGCCACTCATTGGAGTATCCGTAGTTGTCGAGGGTGATGAGCTCAATGGCGTCATTACCGGCGTGGACGGAAGTTACTCCATTCAAGCCAACGGTTCGGCAAAGCTGAACTTTTCCTACATTGGCTACAAGTCAGTAACTATCCCCGTGGATGGTCGCTCAACGGTTAATGTCGCATTGGAGACCGACACGGTGGTTGCCGAAGAGGTTGTGGTTATCGGTTATGGTGTGCAGCAGAAATCTCACCTGACCGGTTCAATCTCTCGTGTGGAGGGCGATAGGTTTATCGACACTCCCACCACGGATGTTACCACAGCTTTACAGGGTCAGCTCCCTGGTGTTACCATCAACAACAACACCTCCGAGATTGGTGTTTCGCCCCAGATTCGTGTGCGTGGTATCGGTTCGATTAGTGCAAGTTCGAGCCCTCTGATCGTTATTGATGGTTATCCCGTAGCAGACGGCCTTTCGATGATTAACCAGTCGGATATCAAGTCGATTGAGGTGCTGAAAGATGCTGCATCGGCTGCTATCTATGGTTCGAGGGCTGCAAACGGTGTAATTCTGATTACCACCAAAGAGGGTGCCGCCAATGCTCCTCGCTACACCGTTAAGGCGTTCAGCGGTTTCAAGTATGCCTACCAACTCCACAGCCTGCTGAATTCGGCTGAGGCACTCCAACTCGCCCAGTGGGAGGAGAGTGTTGGTGGTCCTGCTGTAACGGCACAGATTCGCTCGGCTGCTTGGCTCGAAGAAAATATGGGCTACACCGATTGGCAGCACTTGGCTCTGCGCAATCCTGCAAAGACCAACAATATCCAGTTTAATATCTCGGGTGGTAAGGACCAGACTCGCTACTACACTTCGGCTTCGCTCTCGTCCGACCAAGGTATTATGTTGCAGAACGAGGTGCAGAAGTTCAACTTCCGCTCAAAACTCAACACCAAGCTCTCCGCCCGTGCCGAGTTCGGTACCAACGTGTCGTTGACCTATACCTACGCAACTCGTCCGTATAGCAACTACATTGATTTCTATCGTACCCCATCGTTCCTGCCTCTCTATCACAACGATTGGTCCACCGCTTTGACCGGTTATAGCGGCTATGCTCGTGGTAGCCACTTCCTCAACGTACAGAGCCCCACGGGTCCCGTTGATGAGATGGGTAACCCCACTTGGGACAAGTCGTCGCCTTTCAGCTCGGCAAACAACAACCCTCGTAAGGTTATGGACAACACGTTCCGTTCGAGGGAGTCGTTCCAGAGCGTGGGTAGTTTCTACTTCCAGTATGAGATTTTGAAGAACCTTGTCTTCAAGACCTCCAATGGCTACAACGTGCGCTACTCGCCCTCGTACTACTATTATAATAAGGATGCTACGAAGGATGATATTGCTGCAACAGCCTACTATGGCCACTCGCTCTTTATGGACCTTCTGACAGAGAACACTCTGAATTATAGCTATAAGAAAGGTGCTCACTCGGTGGATGCTCTGCTGGGTTACACTTTGCAGAGTACCCGTGTGGATAACGTGGATATGTATGCCACCGGTTTTGCTACCGACGACATCCACACCCTCAATGCAGCAACCGTTTATGATATAGACAAGTCGGGTACCTTCAAGTATCCCCAGCGTCTGCTCTCGTCGTTCCTCGGTCGTGTGAACTACAACTACGATGAGCGTTACCTCGTATCGGTTTCGACTCGTTTGGACCGTAGTTCGCTCTTTACTCGTGGCCACCGCAACGCTTGGTTCCCCTCGGTATCGCTCGGTTGGAGGGCTTCGGAGGAGGAATTCCTCAAAACCGTATGGTGGCTCTCGAACCTCAAATTGCGTGGTAGCTATGGTGTAACCGGTAACAACGATATCGACTACAACGCTACCCAGAATATGATGTCGCAGGCAAACTACATCCTCGGTACCGGCAATGGCTCGCTCGCTTCGGGCTCGGCCATCACCAAAGCAACCCTTGCTAACCCTCTGGTTACTTGGGAGCAGACCGATGAGTATAATGCAGGTTTGGACATCAGCCTCTTCGACAACCGCATCAGCCTGAGCGTGGACGCATACTATTCGACCACCCGTGCGCTGTTGCTCGAACAGCCTACCCAATCGTTCACCGGTTTCAAATACAACTGGAACAACATTGGTAAGGTGCGCAACAAAGGTTTGGAGGTATTGCTCGAAACACGCAACGTCAACAATCGCAACTTCACTTGGGACACCTCGTTCAACCTTTCGATGAACCGCAACCGCCTCTTGGAATATGGTGGCGAGAAGCAGGCTATCAGCAAGGGCGAGCGTAACGAGAGCTACATTGCTATCGTTGGTGGTCCGCTGATTCAGTACTATGGCTATAAGACCATTGGTGTTTGGAACTCCGCAGAGGAGATTGCTGCCAACCCCCACAACTCGTCGGACGTTCCCGGTGGTTTGAGGGTGGAGGATTACAGCAAAGATGGCCAGATTACTCCCGATGACTTCCAGGTATTGGGCGATCCCTATCCCGATTTCACTTGGGGTATGACAAATACCTTCAAAATGGGTGATTTCGACCTTTCGTTCCTCTTGCAGGGCGTTCAGGGCATCACCGTATTCAATGGCGATGTTTACTACAACGAGACCCACAAGTGGAATAAGGCCTACATCAAAGACCGTTGGGTGAGCGAGACCCACCCCGGTAGCGGTATGATTCCCTACCAGAAGAAGGGTATCGACTTGCTGTTGACCGACTATCCCTTGCAGGATGGTTCCTACTTCTGCTTGCGTAATGTAACCTTTGGCTACACTCTGCCCAAGAAGGCAGCCAAGAACCTCGGTTTGAGGGGTTTGAGGGTGTATGCTTCGGGTAACAACCTCTTCTATTGGTGGAGCAACGGCTACAAGGGTATCAACCCCGAGGCTCGCTACACCTCTTCGAACTACTCGTCGCCACTCATCAGTGGCTACCAGCGTGGTGGCTTCCCATTGACCAGCACTGTAACCGTTGGTGTTGATGTTAACTTCTAATCGAAAGTATGGCTATGAAAAACATTAAATATTATATTTCCATTTTGGCCGCAACCGCACTCCTCTGCTCGTGCGAGGATTTGCTTGATAGCTACCCCGAGAGCGAGGTGAGTGCCGATGAGTACATCACATCCACTGCGGCTCTCAACTCCACTGTGCTGGGTTGCTACAACGCAATGCAGGGTGTGCTCAACTATGAGTGGGCAGTTACCGAGTTGCGTACCGACAATACCCGTATGTATGGTGCAGGTTCGACCTCCAACACCACCAAAGCGTTGGAGTACCTCGACCAGGGTAACATTCCCTCGTCGAGTGAGTATGTAAACGACTATTGGGATAGCTCCTATGCAGGTATCGCACGTTGCAACCTCGTGTTGGAAAAATTGGGCGTTGCCGATGACGAGGCTCTTCGTGCCCAATTTGAGGCTGAGGCTAAATTCCTCCGTGCCCACTTCTACTTCAACCTCGTGCGCCTGTGGGGTCCTGTGTTCCTTGTAACCAAAACCACCAGCGCAGAGGAGGCTCGCTATATGCAGCGTACTCCCGTGGAGGATGTCTATGCACTCATCGAGGGCGACTTGGAGGCTGTTTTGGCTTCGGAGGCTCTGCCCGTGAAATATGCTGCTGACCAGACCGGTAGGGCTACCCGTGTGGCTGCCGCTTCGCTGTTGGCAAAGGTCTATATGACACACTACCAACTCGGCGATGAGAAGTATGCAAAGGCCGCCGATCTGCTCGAAGATGTTATCGAGTGGGTTGGTAACCCCAGCGATGCAAGCAAACTTGTTCCTTTCGACAAGATTTTCAGTATCGACAACGAGATGAACGACGAGATAATATTTACTTGTCGCTATATGTCGGGTAATCAGGGACTCGGTTCGCCTTTCGGCAACTATTTTGCTCCTATCAACAACGGTGCAAACGTGATTGCCGGTAACGCCAATGCCAACAACTATCCCTCCAATGACATCATCAACGCTTTCAATGTCAACGAGGGCGACCTGAGGAAGGACGTGAGCCTCAAAGAGCGTTATTTCAACGCACAGACAGGTGTGTGGGTGGAGAGTGGCACTTGCCGCTATGTGAACAAATTTATGTCGCCCGTAACTGTAAACTACGATGGTGAGAGCGATTGGCCAATCATCCGTGTTGGTGATGTGGTGTTGCTCTATGCAGAGTTGCTCAACGAGTTGCAGGGCCCAAGCGAGAAGGCTCTCGGCTATTTGAACCTCACCCGCCAGAGGGCAGGTATTCCTGCGCTGACTATGGCAGAGGTAGGCTCGAAGTATTTGTTCCGTGAGGCTGTGCGTGCAGAGCGTAGGTTGGAGCTTGCTTTCGAGAACCACCGCTTCTTCGACCTGCTCCGTTGGGGCATTGCCAAGGAGACCATCAACGACTCCTTTGCTGTGAAGGATGCAGACTACTACGCCACCTATTCCTATGTCATCAACCCCATTGACGATTGGCAGTTGCGCCTGCCCATTCCTCAGTCGGTTAAGGACATCAATCCCGATGTGGCACAAAATGTTGGTTACTAAAACTTTCCATCAACTATGAAGAACAATATTTTCAAATATGCAATGTTGCTTGTGGCGGCTGTGGCTTGCCTTGCTTGCAACGAACAGATTTATGTCGAGGAGCCTTCGACCGACGCTCCCGAGGTGGAGAGTTTCTCGCCCACGTCGGGTCCTGTGGGTACGGTTGTTACCGTAACTGGTAAGCACCTCAACAACGTAAACAAGGCCTATGTGAATGGCGTGGAGGTACCTCTCTATGAGCGTGTATCGGACACCCAGCTTTCGTTCACCGTGTCGGCCGAGGCTTCCACCGGTAAGGTTAAGTTGGAGAACCAATATGGCTCCTACACTACCGAGGATGTATTCACCTACACCTATGCAGTGCCCGAAATCATCGGCTCGGCTTTGGCCGAGAGTGCCGAGATGGGTGGTGTGTTGCTCGTGTCGGGTAAGAACCTCAATTCGGTTGTGGATGTACTTTTCACTGCCGAGGGCCACGAGGGCCACAGTGCAACCATCCGCACTCGTAACAACACCGAGTTGCTTGTGCAGGTACCCTATGTAGAGGCTGCCACTGCCAAAGTTACCTTTACCTATAATAATGGTACGGAGGTGGTTGAGACTGCCAAAGATAGCGCACCTTCGATTGGTATCGTAAGGCTTGTGCCTGCCGTGAGCACCAAAACTTTCGAGCGTACCGCTGTTGGTAGTGCTGTGGTTTTGGAGGGTGTGAATATGCACAAGATTGAGAAGATTACCGTTGGTGGCCACGAGGCTGTCCTCGGTAACCGCACCGAGACCTCGTTGCAGTTTGCAGTGCCCGCCGGCGACTTCAAGGATGGCGACAACACCGCAAGCGTTGTTATCTACTACTTCGATGCCAACGAGAGCCAGACTCTTACTGAGAACTTCATCGCCTTTGTTCCTATGGTTAAATACTGGGAGGGTATGAAGGTTTATGGACAGGGCCGTGATGTGGAGGAGATGGCAAGTTTCTTCTCGCCCGAGACCGGTCGTGTTTACCACAACTCCGCTTGGCGTGAGGAGGTTGACCCCATCAGCTACAAGTACTTGGCAAACACCTGCTCGGCTGCCAATGCACCCAAAGTAACCGAGGAGGAGTACAATTCGGTTAATCCCTATTTCTTCTTCTCGGGTGTTAGCGCAGGCCACCTCCAAATCAATGGTCCTGCCAACTCTACCGGTCAGTTGAAGAACTTCTACTTCCAGAACAATTCGGCTAACGACTATCGTTGCCCCGGTGTTAATGGTAATGTGTATGGTACTCCCGTATTGCGCTATCGTTACCTCAATCCTGCCAACCCTGCCGAGAAGGCTCTGATTGACAAGGTTGTGAACAAACAGATTGAGGTTATCAATGAGCAGGATTTCCCCATTGATGTTGCAAATACCTCTATTGCCGGTGTGGCTATCACCTCGGCAAGTGGTGGTTTGCAGACCAAGGATTGGTGTCCCGAATATGTCATTCCTTCGGCTTACAGCACCAATGTAACCACCATTGAGAAGGATATTGTGATTATGGCAATGTACTATAACCACAATGGCTCGCCTTCGGGTTCCAACTTTGCCGAGAACATCAAACGTATCGGCTTTATCCACATCACCAAGGTTAACTTCCGCCTCTACAACAATACGGTGGCTCCCTCGTCGAGCGACATCACCTTCAACTGCTACTGGCAGAAGTATGACTACGACTACACCAAACTTTAATCTACGGAAAAGTCTATGAAAAAAATGAGAATATTATCAGCATTTATGGCTGCACTGATGGCTACCGCAATGGTGGCTTGCGTTGACGACGACTACGTTGACGAGGTAGAGGCAGGCAAGCACCCCCACCACGTTGCCGCAGTGCAGACCGTAACCCCCACACCCGACGAGAGCGGCTCGGTGAGGGTGTTTGTGGGCGATGAGATTGCCGTAACGGGTCAGAACCTCGACCACGTTGCCAAGGTGCTCATCAACAAAACCGAGGCCGAGATTGTTGAGAAGGAGATTCGCAAGATGACCTTCAAGGTGCCTGCTATGGATTTCGCACAGCAGGACAACCCACACTATGCAATGCTCTATGTGATTGATGACAACGCACAGGACACCATCTATCGCAACAACTTCTACATCACCATCCCCGTAACCGATGCTATCATTGGTAGTTTCACCCCCGCAGAGGGTACTATTGGTACTGAGGTTACCATCAAGGGCCGCAACTTGGAGCAGATTACCTCCGTAAGTTTCGGAGGTGTGAAGTTGGAGGGCGAGGCACTCACTTTGACTGCCGAGGCTGTGAAGTTCACCATCCCCGCAGGTAGCTACGAGGCCGGTAACAGCAGCGTTGTTATCACTGCCGAGTGGGCAGGTGGTACCTTGGCCGTTACCAACGAGGAGAATGCCTTTACGATGAAGACTCCCAAGGCAACCATCGACAAAGCACAGGGTGCAGGTGAGAGCGCCAAGATTGGCGATGAGGTTAGTTTCTCGGGCGAGAACCTCGACCTTATCACCAAGACCACTTGGGGTACTCACGAGATGGTGCTTGTGGAGCAGAGCGCAACCAAACTTGTGTTGAAGACTCCCAGTAGCATCGAGAAGGCAGAGCCCGTGGTGCAGAGTGCAAACCTTGTGGCAGAGTGGGGTACCCCTGCTCAGACCTACACCTTGGCCGAGGCTTACAAGGTTGACACCACTCCCGTAGGCCCTGCTAAACCCGTATTTGTTTCGCTCACTGCCGAGGATGGTGGTGCCGACAATCGCCTCTATCTGAAAAAGGTGGTTACCGTTAAGGGCCAAAACCTCATCAGCATTGAGGGCTTTGAGGTGGATGGCGTGGCAGCCGCACTCGTTGAGGGTGGTAGCGACACCGAGGTACAGTTCATCGTGCCCGATGGTGTTACTTTCACCGCAGCCAAAGAGGTTGCTCTCACTGCTCTCTACAACGGTGGCAACCCCGTGGACTTCGGCAAGGTTACCGTCTATCCCTTCTACTATTGGAAAGATGTTGTGCTTGGTGCCAACGATAAGTCCAACAGCGAGATTGCATTCTTTGTTCCCGACTTGGGCGGCATCGTTTCGGCTGATGAGTGGAGCGACGCTTGTGTGGGTAAGAATACCGCCAAGAATGAGCTGAATAAGTCGGCAATCTCAGAGGCAGACTACTATGCAGTTAAACCCTACATCTTTGTAACCAGCGGTACCGACTTCGCGTTTATTGCTCCCGCAAACTCCAATAGCCAGCTCAAAAATGTGAAGAAGGCTGATGGAAGTGCTTTGGTATCGGGTAGTATGTATGGTACTCCCATTATGGGCTACCGCAATATGGAGTATACCGGTGCTACTGAGAGCGAGTTGGGTTGGGCTGCAAAAGTTAAGAGTGGCGATATTACTTCGCTCACCGACGAGTTGCCCGACAAGAGGGCATCTTCGGGTGGTCCCAAGTTCAATCGTAATGCAACTGCCAACAATACCTTTGGCATTGGTCAGGTTTTGTTGGTACAGTATGTAACCTACGAGTATGGCAAGTTGAGTAGCCTGCCTGCAAGTGGTGTTCGCAACACAGGCTTCATCTATGTTAAGTCGATGAGTCCTGAGGCAACTGCTGACCAGAACTTGCCAAAGACAACCACTTTGACTTTGGATGTCTACTGGTCTAAACCTATGAATTAGTGGTAGATAGTATCGCTAAATAGTAATTTTGTGTGCGCTCCTGTCCGATGTGTAGGCATCGGGCAGGAGTAGGCACATAAGAAAGAGAAGGGATGAAAGGGACAAAATTGTTGATTCTGCTACGTGTTGGTATGCTCGCATTGGGTGGGTGTACCAGGGTGGATTTTGTTATTCCCGAGCCTGTGCAGAAGGAAGATCAGAACAAAAACGACAACGGAGGCCCCGACAATCCCTCTGAAACCCCCGAAAACCCATCGCAGCCCGAAGGACCAAATGACACTCCCGAAGAGCCACAGCAACCCGATGTGCCCGACACTCCAACCACGCCACAGGAGCCCGAAACTCCCACAACGCCCAACGAGCCTACCTATTCGGCAAGGGTTAAGTGGGTGAGCTCGGCCGAGGAGTTGGGTGGGCTAAATCTTGTGGCTGGCGACACAATCGTTTGGCGCAAGGGTAAGTATGCCGATGTGAGCATATCGTTCTTGGCCAAAGGTACCTCAACAAAGCCTATCGTACTGACGGGCGAAAAGGGTGGTGAGGTGATTTTCACGGGTGCTTCGTCTCTCGCCGTCACGGGCGAGTGGGTGAGGGTAGAGAACTTGTGGTGGCAAAACCCCACAAAAACTCCCATTACGGTAAAGTCCGGCTCGTCGAACGTAACCATTAGCGAGTGTGCAATCACGGGCTATGGCACGTCGATAAGTACGAAAGACTATAAGTGGGTGTCGCTCTATGGGCGCAACAACAAGGTGAGCAACTGCTACTTTGACGACAAGCGCAATATGGGCACCATGCTGGTGGTGTGGATGGAAAAGAATATTGTCCCCGCACACACCATCGAAAACAACTATTTTTCCCGCCCCAACTCCATCAATAATGGGGAAAATGGGCAGGAAACCATACGCATCGGAACAAGCGACTATTCGCTCGAAGATGCAGCCTGCTCCGTGAGGGGCAACTATTTCTACAAGTGTGATGCCGAGACGGAGATTGTGTCGAACAAGTCGTGTGGCAACCTCTACGAAGGTAACCTATTTAGGGCTTCGGGTGGAGTGCTCACACTTCGCCACGGAAACGATTGCATCGTGAGGAATAATTATTTCCTCGGCGACAAGGCCGCCAATACGGGTGGCGTGCGCATCATTGGCGAGAGACATCTTGTGGAGAACAACTATATGGAAAACCTGCGTGGCAATGGCTACAAGACAGCCATCTGCATCGTCAGGGGAGAAGAAGATGCCGAATTAAGCGGCTATGCGCAAGTGAAAGGTGCGGTGGTGAGGAACAATACCATTGTAGGGTGTCGCTACTCGTTGCACCTCAACTATGCAAACAAAGACTCGATGAAGATGCCTGTGATTGAAACGACCATATCTGACAATACAATCTATTGCACCTCGTCGAGCGACTATGCTGCCTATGTCTACACGTCGCCCACTCCGCAGATTACTTGGAGTGAGAACAAGATTTATGGCGGCAAACAAACAGGGGTCAGTCTTGCGACCCTCTCCGCAAAACCCTCAATACCCTCCGTTAAACAAGCGGTGGAGAAGATTGAGAATGCTTGCGGCCCAAAATGGAAAACAGTGATAAAATAACATAAAGACTACTACTATATGACAAGAACAACTGCAAAATGGCTGATGGCTCTGGCGATGTTGATGGTCGCAATGCCCAACGTGGAAGCACGCAAGGTGGAGGTTGCCTCGGCAAAAGAGATTAAGGGTGTGGAACTTGCTCCCGGTGATACCCTCGTGTTGAAATCGGGCGAGTGGAGGGACCAAGTGGTGAAGATTCACGCTGTGGGTACCCAAGAGGCTCCAATTAACATCGTGGCCGAGGAGAAGGGTAAAACCGTCTTTACGGGTGCGTCGAAGTTTGCTTTTAGTGGCGAGTGGATTGTGGTTAGTGGCTTGTGGTTTAAGGACATCGCAGGCATCAACGGAGATGTGATCTCTATGCGTACCTCCACCGAAAATGAGGCCTACCACTGCACCCTGCGTGACTGTGCCGTAACGGCCATTGGCGCACCAATGGATGAGAACGAGTTTAAGTGGGTGTCGCTCTATGGTAGTGAGAATACCGTGGAGGGTTGCTCGCTGATTGACAAGTCGAGTATGGGTACCACGTTGGTTGTGTGGTTTAGGGAGGGAGTTGTCCCTCGCCATACCATTCGTGGCAACTACTTCACACGCCCACGAAGCCACTTGGGCGAGGATGGCGGTTCGAAAAACCAACAGGAAACCATCCGTATCGGTACCAGCCACTTCTCGATGCAGGACGGCGGGTGCTTGGTGGAGGGCAACTACTTCTATGAGTGCAATGGCGAGGTGGAGATTATCTCCAACAAGTCGTGCCGCAATGTCTATCGTGGTAATGTGTTCAAGGAGTGTCTTGGCACGCTCACTCTGCGCCACGGCGACTATTGTGTGGTTGAAGGCAATATCTTCGATGGCGCTGGTGTTAGCGGTGGCGGAGGCCTCTATGAGGGTATTGCTACAAGCACCGGCGGTGTTAGGCTGATTGGTGTTGGCCACAAGGTTGTCAACAACTTGATGATGAACCTCACCGGTAGGGGGTACTATGCTGCCCTCTCGATGATTCAGGGCGAGCCTAACTCGAAACTCAATGGATATTTTGCTGCCGACCACTGCTTGGTGGCTCACAATACCATCTACAACTGTCAGATGGGTTTCAATATCAACCACACCAGCAAGCGTAATAAGTTGGCCATTAAAGACAATACCATTGCTAATAATGTGGTGGTAAACCTCACGGAGGACAAGAAGGTGGAGAACGTGAAGGTTGGACTCAACCCCGAGCCTCCTACCGAGATGCGCTACTCGGGCAATGTTGTCTGGGGTGGCAAAATTAAGGGTATTGAGGCCGACGAGTTCGCAATGGCCGAGCAAGACCCCTCGTTGCGTGAAATCAAGGGTTTGTTGGGCCCTCTGAAAAAGAGTTGGTTGGATAGGAACCGTGTGGATGCAGTGGAGGGCGTAGAGTGCGACCTGCTGGGCCGTCCTCGTGGAGAGAAAACCACTGCTGGTGCCTTGGAGATTATGGGCAAAATAGGCGTGTCGCTTCCCTCGGCAAAGACTTGTGGCGTGAGTTGGACGATTAAATAAATGTAGATATATGAAGAAACTTGCAGTAGTGTTGGCTTTGGCCGCAGGATTGGTCGCTTGTTGTGGTGGCCCTGTGGATATTGAAAAGGTTGCCGACAAGGTGGCTGCCGCCAAGGGTGGCGACACGATTGTGGTGGCTAATGGAACTTATAGCGACCTGAGGCTCGTGTGGGAGGCTGATGCAACAGCCGAAAAACCCGTGGTGGTTGTGCCCGAAAGCAAGGGTGGAGTGGTCATTACGGGTGCCTCAACCCTGCGTATTGTAGGCCGTGGACTTACCGTGTGTGGCCTCCACTTCAAGGATGGCTATGCTCCCGAGGGTAGTATTGTGGAGTTCCGCAACGGAGGAAAATATGCCGAGGAGTGCCGTATGACCGAGTGTGTGATTGAGAACTACAACCCCGCACAGCGAAACGACTTCTATGATGACGTGATTATCGCAGGTCGTAACAACCGCTATGACCACAACACCCAGACCGGTAAACTTAACCGTGGTCTGCTGGTGGGCGTAAACCTCAATAACGATATGAGCACGGGGTGTGCTCACCGCATCGACCACAACCTCTTCACCAATCGCCACTTGTTTGGCTCTAATGGTGCCGAGACTATCCGTGTGGGAGCCTCGCAGCACGCCTACACCTCATCGAATGTGGTGATTGAGGACAATGTGTTTGACCACTGCAATGGCGAAGTTGAAGTTGTTTCCATCAAGTCGAGCGACAATATCGTGAGGCGCAACCTCTTTTGGGAGTGTCAGGGTGTGTTGGCCCTGCGCCACGGCGATAGGAATGTGGCCGAGGAGAATGTGTTTGTTGGTAACGGCATCAAGCACACGGGCGGTGTGAGAATTGTGAACGCAGGCCATAAGGTATTCAACAACGTATTTATCGGGTTGAAGGGCGAGAGGTTTTTCTCGGCACTTGCGCTGATGAATGCTGTGCCCAACTCTCTGCCCAACCGCTATTGCTTGGTGGAGAATGTGGAAATTGTGGGTAATACCTTCATTGATTGCGCCAATATTGAGTTTGGTACGGGTAGCGATGAGGAACGTACCCTTGCTCCCGAGCGCATCCTTTTTGAGAACAACAAGATTAGAAATAAAGAACTTACAAAACCCTTTATGGCCATCGATCGCACGGACGGATTTACCTTCCGTAACAATAGCGTTGAGCTTGGCCGTAAGGTCTATATAAATGGCTTTGTCAATGGCTCTGTGGAGTGCCCCGAAGTGGACGTTGAGTCGATGCGTGAGGGTAGGGGTGCCGGTTGGTACACCGTAGCGCAGGTAGAAAACGTGCAGGATGGTCGCACCATTGAGGTTGCTTCGGCCGAGGAGTTGCAAAAGGCTGTGGCGGAGGCTCAAAGGGGCGATGTTGTCGTTCTCGCCGAGGCCCACTATCCCCTTACAAAGGGTTTGAAGGTGACAGTGCCCATCACTCTCCGCGCTGCCGATGAGTGTGAAAATAACCCTGTGGTTAGCTTTGCGGGTAGCAAGAGGGCCAGCCTTGTAACCATCGTTGATGGCGGAAGTTTGAAGGTGAGAGGTTTGGATTTTAGTGGTAAACTTGCCATTGGTACAGCCGGTGTGCGCCACGCCATCACCACCGCAGAGGGTATGATTCAGCCCTATTTGTTGGAGGTTAAGGATTGTGCTTTCTACAATTTTGGAGAGAGTACACAGTTTGCCATCAGGGGCGCACAGAACACCTTCTCGGACAATATTGTGATAGAGAATTGCTACTTCCACGACATCTCTGGTAATGCCGTTGACTATGGCGCAGAGAGGGAGGATATAGGTCGCTACAATGCTGAAAATATTACCATTAAAGGTTGTGTGTTCGAGAATCTGTTAGGTCTTGGTGTGAACATCTATCGTGGTGGTAGCGACGAGAGTACCGGTGGTCCTTGTGTTGTGATTGAGGATTGCGAGTTTAGCAATGTGTGCAACAAAGGACGTGGTAGTGCGCTGAGGGCTATTGGTGTGCAGGATCTCACAATCGAGGATTGCCGCTTTGTGGATAGCGGACGAGGTGGTGCAGCTATTCGCTTGGACGATACCCCCTGGGAGAAGATTGTGGTTAAGGGCTGCACATTGCGCAACTCGGGCCGCATTATAGCAAATAGGAATTTATAGACAATCAACATATTATAAAAGAGATGAAAAAACTACTTACAACCCTCGTAGCTCTGGCAGTTGCAAGCCTTGCTTTTGGCCAGAGACAGCACCCTTGTCTGTTGCTCACTCCCGACGGAGTGGCTGAGATGAGGGCAGCACTTGGCACTAATGCCGACTTTGACGCTTCGGTGGCAGAGGTGATTGCAGAGGCTGACCGTGGTCTGGCAGAGCCTATCGTTGTACCCGTGCCAAAGGATGGTGGCGGTGGCTACACCCACGAGAAACACAAAGACAATTACTATGTGATGTACTACTGCGGCATTGCTTGGCAACTTACAGGTAATGAGGCTTATGCACAGAAGGTTGTGGATATGTTGGATGCCTATGCGGCACTCTATCCTTCGCTCGGATTCCACCCCGTAACGCTGTCGAAAACCCCTGGTAGGATTTTCTGGCAGACACTCAATGAGTGTGTGTGGTTGGTACACACCTCCATTGCCTACGACTGTGTGTATGACTTCATCGCTCCCGAGAAACGTGAGCAGTTGGAGAAGAATTTCTTCCGTCCCTATGCCGACTTCGTGATGAACGGAACAAAGGAGAACCCTGCCAACAATCGCACCTTCAACCTGATGCACAACCACGGTACTTGGGCAACCGCTTCGGTGGGTATGCTCGGTATGGTTATGGGCGACGAGGATATTGTAAAGCAGGCTCTCTATGGCTCGGATAAGACGGGTAAGAATGGTGGCTATATTATGCAGTTGGACAACCTTCTCTCGCCCGATGGATACTACACCGAGGGTGCATACTATTTGCGCTACGCCATTTGGCCTATGATGCTCTTTGCACACTGCATTGAGAATAACCTCCCCGAGGTGGGCATCTTTGAGTATCGTGATGCGATTCTCTCGAAGGCTGCGAATGCGCTCTTGCAGCTCAACTACAACGGCGTGTTTATGAAGTTTAACGATGCGCTCACCAAACAGCTCGACTGTCAGGAGCTACTGTTTGCGGTGGATATTGCATACGGTGCCTACAAAAATCCTATGCTACTTGATGTGGCGCAGAAGTTCCAAAAGAAGTTCATACCTTGTGATGCGGGCTATGAGGTAGCAAGGGATGTGGCTGCGGGTAAGGCAGAGCCTATCAAATATGAGAGCAAACTCTACCGTGATGGTGCCGATGGTTCGCAGGGCGGTATTGGCGTGATTCGCTCCACTCGCCCCGATGTTAATAGCGCACTCACGCTGAAAGCAACCTCTCACGGCCTTTCGCATGGACACTATGACAAACTTGTCATCTCCTACTACGATAATGGCAATGTGGTGTTGCCCGACTATGGTGCATCGAGGTTCCTCAATATTGAGGCTAAATATAAGGGCCACTACACTCGCGAGAATAAGAAATATGCAATGCAGACCATTGCACACAGCACCGTGAGTGTGGATGGTAAGTCGCACTTTGACGGCAATTACAATGAGTCCTCCAAACACCACTCGGACGTGTATCACTTCGAGGCAGTCGATAAGTTGAGCGTTATGTCGGCCAAGGAGAATGCCGCAGTGAAGGGCGTGAAGATGCACCGCACGGTGATTTACGACGATGTGGAGTGGTTGCAGTATCCTCTGATTGTGGATATCTTCCGCTTGGAGAGCGAGAAAGAACACACCTATGACCTGCCTTTCTGGTATAGTGGCCATATGGTGAGCCTCAACTTCCCCTACACCAAGGCTCTGACTTCGATGACTACACTCGGAGTGGATAATGGTTACCAATATATCTGGGTGGAGGCCGAGGGCCGCAACGAGCAGACCTCGACAAGTTGCTACACCTTCCTCGAAGGCGATAGGTTTTATAGCATTTCGACCGCAACTACTCCCACCACGGAGATGAAGATGTTGCGACTCGGTGCTAATGACCCCGACTACAATTTGCGCCCCGAGGGTGCCTATATGTTGCGCCAGAAGGCCGCTAACCACAGCTTTGTTTCGACCATCGAGAGCCACGGTGTCTATAACCTCCAAGTGGAGAAAACTGCTAATGCAAAAGCTTCGGTTAAGGAGGTAGTGGTGCTGGTTGATAATGCCAAATATACCGTTGTGAGGGTTGACTTTGTGGGTGGTCAGAGCCGCACCTACTGCTTTGCTAATGAGCAGACGGAGGGTAAACACAAAGTGCAAGTTGATGGTAAAACCTATGTTTGGGAGGGCGCTATCAGCGTAAAGTAAAAGTTTGATAAATAAGACATAAACAAACAACATATTAACTAAAACTTTAAGTAAGTATGAAAACAAGAAGCGAGACTTTCCAGATTGAGAGTCAGATGGCTTGGGAGAACCCCGGCCCCGGTATCACTCGTCAGATTATGGGCTATGATGGCCAGCTGATGATTGTAAAAGTTAAATTCGAGAAGGGTGCCATTGGCGCAATGCACGAGCACTACCACTCGCAGGCTACCTATGTGGCAAGTGGTAAATTTGAGCTCACCATTGGCGACAAAAAAGAGGTGCTTGTTGCTGGTGACGGCTACTATGTTGCTCCCGACGAACTCCACGGCTGCGTATGCTTGGAGGAGGGTATCCTGATTGATACTTTCTCGCCTGTTAGGGCCGATTTCTTGAAACTCTAAACCTTCTGAAACGCTATGAAAGTAAAAGGTTTAAGGTGGGTGGTGCTGTCGCTGATTGTGCTGGTAACCATCATCAACTATCTCGACCGTGGTACACTCAACTATATGTGGGTGGCCAATACAAAGGTGGAGGTCCCCGCAGGTGAGTGGAGCGTTGTTGACTCCACCAATCTCTATTTGGTGCAGGCCAAAGAGGGCCTTTTGGAACTCAATGCCAGCGATGTAACTGTGGCAGAGAATGGCACACTTACCTATGTTGAGTATGGCGGTATCGCAAAAGACCTCGGCCTCGTGGATACTACCGCATCGGTGGAGGAGCAGCAGAAACAAGCCAAGAGTATGCTGGCCGTAATCACAATGTTCTTTATGATTGCTTATGGTATCAGCCAGCTCTTCTCGGGTAAGGTTTACGACAAGATTGGTACTCGCAAAGGTTTTACCCTTTCGGCCATTTTGTGGGGTGCAGCCGATGCTTTGGCTTCGCTCTCGTCGGGTTTGAAGTCGCTGACTTTCTTCCGTGTGATGCTTGGTTTGGGTGAGGCCGGTCCCTGGCCTGGCACCACCAAGTCGAATGCCGAGTGGTTCCCCCAGAAGGAGCGTGCTTTGGCGCAGGGTATCTTTGGCGCGGCTGCTTCGGCAGGTAGCATCATTGCTCCCATCCTCATTCCCGTGCTCTTCATCGCCTTTGGCTGGAAGATTACCTTTGTGATTGTCGGTTCGCTTGGTATTCTTTGGGTTGTGCCCTGGCTCATTATCAACAAAAAAGGCCCCAAAGAGCACCCCTGGATTACCGAGAAGGAGCAGAAGTACATCATTGAGGGTCAGCCCGAGAATGTGGTGAGCAACACCAAGGGTAAGAGCTATGGTCGCCTCTTCAAAGAGAAGAAGAACTACGCTGTTATTCTCGGTCGTTTCTTCTTGGACCCCATCTGGTGGATGTTCGTAACCTGGTTGCCCATCTACTTGATTGAGGTGTTTGGCTTGGACATTAAGCAGATTGCAATGTCGGCGTGGGTGCCCTATGTTGGTGCTGCTATTGGCTCCATTTCTGGTGGTTGGTTTAGTGGCTGGCTCATCAAGAAGGGCAAGAGTGTGAACTACGCTCGCAAGTGCGCCATCTGCATTGGTGCTTGCTTGGTAGTGCCCGGTATGATTTTGGCTGCAATGGCCTCCACTCCCATTATGGCTGTTGTGATGATGGCTGTGATTTTGGGTGGTTTCCAATTTATGATGACCAACATTCAGACCATTGCCAGCGACCTCCAAGTTGGTAAGAGTGTGGGTACTTTGGCCGGTATCGGTGGTGCAGCCGCAGTGTGTGGTACGCTGATTATGACTTGGCTCGTACCCATCATCACTGCTGGTGGCAACTGGGTACCCTTCTTCATCGTGGGTGCAGCACTCGTTCCACTGTCGATGTTGTCGGTATTCATCTTTGGTGGTAAAATCGAGCAGACCAAATCGGCAGAGTAGAAGCAAAATAATCCAAACAATATAAACTTTTAATCACAAATTCAAACAAAACAAGACTATGAAACTTGAAGGAAAAGTAGCCATCGTAACCGGTGGCGCACGTGACTTGGGCCGTGCAGTATCTGTTAAACTTGCAGCAGAGGGTGCAAAAGTATGCTTGAACTACTTTGACAACCCCGAGGATGCAGCAGAGACCGTTAAGATGATTGAGGCAGAGGGTGGTCAGGCTATCGCTGTTCAGGGCGATATGACCAAGGCTGCTGATGTTAAGAACCTCTTTGAGAAGGCAGTAGAGGCATTTGGCGACACCGTACACGTTTTGGTTAACGTAGTTGGCGGTATTGTAGGCCGTAAACTTATCGTTGAGCAGGATGAGGCTTGGTATGACTTCCTGATGGACGTGAATATGCGTAGCGTATTCCTCTGCACCCGTGAGGTGGTGCCCTTGATGAAACAGGGTGGTGCTATTGTTAACTTCTCGTCGCAGGCTGCAAGGGACGGTGGTGGTCCCGGTGCTTCGATGTATGCTACCGCAAAGGCTGCTGTTATGTGCCACACCCGTTCGATGGCCAAAGAGTTGGGTCCCCAGGGTATCCGTGTAAATGCTCTCGCTCCCGGTATGATTAACACCTCGTTCCACGATCGCTTCACCAAACCCGAGGCTCGTGAGAATCTCCACAAGACTGCTCCTCTCCGTCGTGAGGGTACTGCAATGGAGATTGCCGACTTGGTATGCTTCTTGGCTTGCGACGAGTCGTCCTACATCACCGGTGCTTCGATTGATATCAACGGTGGCGTTCTCTTCTCGTAATGACGACAAAGAACAGACATACAATGATTTTCTTGACACAGTTTGTGTTGGCCGCAGCGATGTTGGCTTGCACGGGTGTTGACTTCGAGATTCCCACACCACTGCCCGGAGGAGGTACTTCGGGCGGTGGCTCGGGGACCGAAAAGGAAGAGCCCGTGAAGCCCAAAACGATGGCCGAGCGTTATCCTGCTGTGGTAGGGGAGCCTTGTGCCCTTGTGCCCGACGGAGTGAGCGATACCTACGCCTATATGAATGCACGTGGATACTATCAGGAGTGCCCCGATAGTTCGGGTGTGCACGCCTACAACCACGTTAAGCACATTACTCAGGTGTGGGATGATTCGCTGGCTCGCCACGTCTATCGCTTTGATATTCACATTGATATTGACGATGATAGGGGTTTGCCAAACATTACCGACCGCCAACGCAACGAGATTAAGACCTATTCGGCTTCGCCTGACAATATGGTGGCTTCGGAGGGACAGACTCACACCTACACTTGGAAATTCCAAATTCCCAAGGGCTTTAAGGCAACAAGTAAGTTCTGCCATCTTCACCAACTAAAAGGTTATGGCGGTAACGATGTGGGTAATCCGTTGGTTACCCTCGTGGCTCGCTTGCGTAGTGGTAAACAGTATCTTGAACTTACCCACTATGGCTCAAACGGAGCTTCGGCAGGTGTACTGAAAAGTGCTCCGCTGAACGATTTCGAGGGCGAGTGGGTGATGGTTACAGAGAAGGCAACCTATCTTCACAAAGGACAGTATGAGATTAAAATCGTGCGTCTGAGGGATGATAAGGTACTTCTCTACTACAAGACTAATAATCTTGACCTCTGGCGAATTGGAGCAACGGCCATCAGGCCCAAGTGGGGTATCTATCGCTCGTTTGGTACGGGTGGCAGTTTGAAGAGCCAAATGAGGGATGAGAGCCTTCTGTTTACCGACTTCACCATTAAAGAGGAGTAGTAATAGAAATAATCAAGTAATACACACAAAAAACGATGAAAACCAATAAGTACTATGTCGCTCCCGCAGTGGAGCTCAACGAGGTCGTAGTTGAGCAGGGTATCGCCATTTCGGATCCCTCGCAGTTCGACCTGGTAATTGACGGCTTCGGAGAGGAGCAGAGTTGGGACTAATCATTAAAGCAACACACACAGACTATGAAAAAATTGATTAATATTTTCAGCGTTGTTGTTGCTGCGATGACTCTTTCCGCTTGCAACAACATTATGGATGAGAACGCCACTCCCAATGTGGATGGCAAATCCAATAAAATTACCTTTACCCTTTCGGCAGGTACCCGTTCGGCTCTTGACCTCACTGATGGTGAGAGCGTATATTGGACCGGCACCGAAAAGTTGGGTCTTAACTACTACTACACCCCCAAAGGTGGCTCGGAGGTTAAGTTTGTGAAGAATAGCGTTTACAGCGCAAATGCTGCCAATGCTACCACTGCAAACTTCACCGGCGATGCTCAGTGGTGGGACGGCGAGGGTGCTGCCGAGGCTACTCACAAGGTCTATATCTACTATCCTTACAGCGCAGCAAACGACTCAACCACTTCGTCCAACATCGTAGGCGAACTGCCTGCCGAGCAGGAGTATGACGCTACCGCTTCGCAGTGGGATATGTCGGCCTATGACTTCCTCTACACTTCCGACAACCCAGCAACCTATGGCGAGCCTCTCTCTTTTGATGCTCTCAAACGTTTGTTTGCTGTATTGAGGCTCGGTATTACCAACAACACCGGTGAGGATGTTGTCATCAAGAAGGTAACCGTAACTTCGCAGGGCGGTAAGATTTTGGCTGGTAAATTCACCACCAACATCTCGAAGGGTAGGGCAGAGAATGCTCTGACTAACCGTACGGATGCTCCCGTTAAGGCAACCCACGGCTCCAACACCGCCTATGGCTATTGGACTGCTCCCGAGTCGAGCATTAGCACCACCGTTGCTAATGGTGCAGTGAAGGCAGGTGAGGTTATTGACGTTAGGGTGATGATGAACGCAGGTTATGCTCCCAGCGATGACAAGGATGCCTATTTCTTCGACACCACCACCGCCTACCTTGCAGGCGACACTTTCACTGTAAACATCGTAACTGACAAGGGTGCTCACCCCGAGATTACCTTCACTGCAGGTGCGCTGTTGCGTGGTCAGAGGGCAGGTAAGAGCATTACTTTGGATGCTGCTCCCACCGGCGAGCCCGCTGTGCTCTCCATCAAGAGCGATAATAAGAAGAGCGAGGGTGAGAAGTTCTACCTCAATAGCAATATTACCCTCTCTGGTAGCAACTTGTTGAATGTTGTGGATGTGAAGATTGGTGGCGTAGCTGCCGAGGTTGTTTCGCAGAGCAACACCGAGCTGGTTATCAAGATGGTTGATTGCACCGGCGCTGCCACCGAGGCTGCATCCTATGCAATTACCTATGGTGCAGATAAGGCTCTTGGCAACATTACAGTATATCCCTTCTATCACTATGAGGACATCGTTCTCGGTATCGGCTCCAATGCTTCAGATACATATTCGGATTTCTCGTCTGCTAATGCATATTTTGTTCCCGATGATGGTAAGGTTTATTCGGCAAAGGACTTTGCTGCAACCAACGAGGACTATGGTATTGGTCTTGGAAAGGGTGTTGTAAACCCCTATGTAACAGCAAAGAAAACCTATGCTGCAACTATGACTTCGGAATTGTATGCGGCTGTAAAACCCTATGTGGTGTTTGTAACCGATTCGAGTGGTAAATTGACTATTGTCAATCCAACTAATACTGATATGGCATTGAAAAACCACCGCTACAAAGGCGAAGGTTCCTCTTCCTACAATATCTATGTTGGCGAAACATTTGGTACGCCATTCACTCAGTACCGAGTGATGAAGAGCAGCAGCGAACTGGTCTATGCTAATAGTGTTATTGAGGGCACGTTGACTAATTTAGATTACGCTGGTTCGGCGGCAACATCTGATGCTCCTGTATTCACTTCGGCCGACTTTGAGGGCAATAGCCTTTGGGCTGATGGTAGGGTGATTTTGATGCAGTATAAGGATACCGATAAAAGTACGGTTATCAAAAATGGATTTATCCACATTACTAAAGTTGATGTGACCAAGGCAGGTATGTCTACTGATGGTAAGGGTTATCAACTTATCACTGTCAACCCCGAAACAGGTAAACGCGATGGTAAGATTACCTTCGATATGTACTGGTCGAAAAAGTTGAATTAGTCGCGTTGCAAAATGGTCTGCGGTGGAATTTTTCTAACCAATTTTCGACCAATTGAAAAATTATTACTAACTTTGGCCGTGCCTTTCGCCCCGAAGGGCACGGCTTTTAGTTTGAAAACACGATGTAATAATTTGAAATACAGATGGCTACAAAACAAAACGCAGCTAATACTCTCTCTGACGAAGTCGAAAAAGTCCTCAATTACGTTAAAGATCAACTCTACTCCGACCGACTAACCTCGGGCGACCGATTGCCTGCCGAGCGCCGATTGTCCGAAACTCTCGGTGTGAGTCGAGCACACGTCAGAGTGGCATACCAGAAGTTGGAGTTCTATGGGCTGGTGAAAACATACCCCCAGAGTGGTACGATTGTTACGCAGATGAAGCCGCAGCAAATCGAGAGCCTATTTAGGGATATGCTCAAAATTGACCGATATGATTTCTCCTCGCTCGTGGATGTGCGTCTGCTATTGGAAGTGGAGGCGGCAAGGCTCGCAGCCATCAATCGTGATGAGGAGGATTTGGAGGCTATGAAGAACGCAATGGAACAATGCGAGGAGCATTTCGGTACCGAACAGCAGGTGCCTCGTGATTTCGAGTTCCATCAAACGGTGGCTCGTGCTGCACACAATCCTGTGATGTCATCTCTATTGCTCATTATTACACCCGACGTTTTGAAGTATTTCCAGAAATACAAGGTATGCTCCGTCCCTCGTGAGGATGTATTGAGAGAACATCAAGAACTTTATACTTGTATTCAAAACGGGGACTGCGAGGGAGCTATGAGTGTCGTTAGGCACCACCTCTCAACGTTGCTCGAATTTTCACAAACACACAAGAAAACACAACCCAATAACCGATGAAAAAAATAGTTATTCTCATCTCTGCGTTGACCCTGGCCGTAGGCTCGCTCTCGGCACAAGTAACCAACCGCTACTCGATGAAACTCAAAGAAGTTGGGGAGGAACAGTATGAACTCCTAACACCTAAAAAGTATAAATATATCAACCTTAACGAAGTTCCTGACCTGCTCATCCCCTATGAGCCGCAGAACTTTGTGTCGAGCAAACTCTACAAGTCGTGTGAGAGTGTCGATTATGTCTACAAGACCTATCCCGACTACGAACTTGTATTGACCATTGACAAGGCCGTTAGTGAGGAGCCCGCACCTTTTATGGTGTATCTCCACGGTGGCGGTTGGGCACGAGGTACAAGGGATTCCAATAAGTCGCTCTCGCAGTATCTGGCAGTGCAGAAGGGCATTGCAGGTGTGCGTATCTCCTATACCCTCGCAGGCCAATCGGGAGCTTCGATTGGTGTGTCGGTACAAGATGTTGAAGATGCAGTTAAGTGGGTGCAGGAGCACGCCGAAGAGTTGGGTGTAAACCCCAAAGTGTTCGGTTTCTGTGGTGGCTCGGCAGGCGGACACTTGGCAGCCTATGGTGCAATGACCATCAAAGGTGCCAAAGTGTTGGTGGGCTATGCAGGTATCTATGACCTCACCACCGCAGCACTCATCGTACGCTCGAAGGATGCACAGCGTATCGGTTACTTTGAGGACCGTGCTCCCTCGGTGCTGAAAAAATACTCGCCCGAGTATGTAGTCCCCAAGAAAAATATTCCTGCATCGTTGCTGGTGTGTGGTACGGGCGACTCGGTAGTGGAGTATACTCAGAGTGAGAATTTCGCTGCAACATTGAAGAAAAAAGGTGGCTATGTCGACTTGGTGATTTATCCCTACTACGACCATAACCTCAATTCGAAGAAGAGCGATAAGGCCGGCGAAATCTTCTATAAAACCGTTGATTTCGTGGTTGAGCACCTCAAATAATCCACTTGATTGGACGTAAATAAAAGCCGCTGTATTACAGCGGCTTTCTTTGTTGTAAGTGTGAGTGGCTTATAGCACAATAAGACTCACGGCCATCACGGCCATACCGAGGAAAAGTCCCAACAGGGCAGTGTGATTTTCGCCATATTGGTGGGTGGCAGGCAGGAGCTCGTCAAACGAAATATATATCATTATGCCTGCAACGGCAGCCATTACACAACACAGCAATATGGGCGATAGGAACGGCATTAGCACTGCCCACGCCAACAATGCGCCCAATGGCTCGGCAAGTCCCGAAGCAAAGGAGTACCAAAAGGCTCTCTTACGGCTACCTGTGGCGTGATAAATCGGCACCGATACGGCAATGCCTTCGGGAATGTTGTGGATGGCTACGGCTACGGCAATGGCAAGGCCGAGTCCGAGGTCTTCATAGGCGGCTACAAAGGTTGCAATACCCTCCGGAAAGTTGTGAATGCCAATGCCAATGGCAGTAACTATACCGGCGTGTTTGAGGCGTTTGATGGTGGCGTGGTGGTGGTTTTGGTTATCCTCGCCATTCATCTCCTCCACGTTGTGCAGTTCGTGTGGGTTGTCGGCCTCGGGGATAAGCCTGTCAATGAGAGCAGCCAATAGTACTCCCCCGAAAAATAGCCCTGCTGCCAGAAGGTCGCCACGTTGAGCATTGCCCAACAGTACCTCCAACTCGATGCGTGAGGTGTGTAACATCTCCATAAATGAGATATAGACCATCACGCCAGCCGATAGTCCCAGCGAAAAACAGAGGAATTTTTTGTTGGTACGCTTGGCAAAAAAGCCAATAACGCTACCTATGCCTGTGGCGAGGCCCGCAAAAAGTGTGAGCAAAAGAGCGCCAAAGATGTTCTCGTTCATAGAATTTTTATTAACTTTGCAAAGATAAACATAATTTAGCCGAAATATCATCCTCAAAAGTGGGTATATTTTTTGGCCATATACTTTTTTTAATAATTCTGCTTGCTATGTACCAAGAGAACAACAAACCGAGAGTAACATTGCACGACAAGACTTTTGAACTCTCCATTCCCTATGCCGAACTCGACAAGGCTATCACCGCCTTGGGTGATAAAATCAACGAAGACTATAAGGATGTAGACACTCCGCTTTTCTTGGGTGTTCTCAGTGGTGCCTTCATGTTTATGAGCGAGTTGATGCAGAAGATTAACTTTCCTTGTGAGTTGTCGTTTGTGAAACTATCTTCGTATTGTGGAATGACCTCTACGGGTAAGGTGCAGGAACTCATTGGTTTGCGCAATAATATTGAGGGGCGCCACGTTATTATCGTGGAGGACATTGTGGATACGGGTGAGAGTATGGAGCACTTGTTGCGCTCGTTGGAAGGACACCGTCCCGCAAGTGTGGAGATTGCGACTCTGCTCTTCAAGCCCAGCAAGTTCACTAAGGACTACAATGTGAAGTATCGTGCAATGGATATTCCCAACGATTTTATCGTGGGCTTTGGCTTAGACTACGATGAGTTGGGACGTAACCTTAAAGATATCTACACGGTTGTAAATGAGTAGGATTGATGCCGACATCCTTCGTGGTGGCGAACTATTGCCGCTAGTGGAGGACTTTTATACCATTCAGGGTGAGGGTTTCCACAGCGGAAAGCCTGCATATTTCATTCGTTTGGGCGGATGCGATGTGGGGTGCAAGTGGTGTGACGCAAAATTCACTTGGGATGCACGCCGATTTCCTCCCGTGGAGGTTGGTGAGATTGTTGAGCGTGCCGCATCGTACGAAGCACAAGCCATTGTGATTACGGGTGGCGAGCCGCTTTTGTATCCATTGGGACTGCTCACCAAGGGACTCAAAGAACGTGGACTCGAAATTTTCCTTGAAACATCCGGCACATCGCCCCTGAGTGGCGAATTTGATTGGGTGTGCCTCTCGCCAAAACGCCAGAAGGCACCGCTAGATGAGGTGTGTGCTGTCGCCAGCGAGTTGAAGGTGATTGTGGAAAGTGAGGAGGATTTTGTTTGGGCCGAGGAGTGTGCAGCAAGGGTAGGAGAGAAGTGCCTGCTTTTCTTGCAGCCTGAATGGAGCCGTTATGAGAGTGTAATTGCCGACGTGGTGGAGTATGCTAAAGCGCATCCACAGTGGAATGTGTCGGTTCAGGTACACAAGTTTATGCACATCCCATAGGTGTGGAGTGTGGGCGTGCAAAGGAGTGAGGTGCTATGAAGAGTTTTTTGAAGAGATATTGGCATTGGCTGACGGTTACGCTGGTGTTTGTTGTGCTGGTTGTGTTTTTTTCCAAGCAGCCTTTGGTTGACTATGTGAGGACCAAGGCGTCGGTGAGAAGACTTAAAGCCGAAAGGGAGGTCTATGAGAAGCAGATTAGGAGCGATAGTATATTTCTCGAAAATCTCAAAGACGATGCTTTTCTCGAAAAGTATGCACGAGAGAAGTTCTATATGCATGCAGAGAATGAAGAAGTATATCTGTTTGAATAAGCGAGGATTACGATGGCTACCGAATTGAAGCATAAGGTTGTTAAGGGTGTGGCGTGGTCAACCATAGAGAAGGTGCTTTCGGCCTTGTTGCAACTTGCTGTTAGCCTTGTGCTATTGAACCTTCTTTCGCCCGAGGACTATGGTATTATGGCCATTGTGGCAGCTTTCCCGGCGATATTGATGCCTCTGGTGGATAGCGGTTTTTCGCAGGCTCTGATTAGGAAAAAGGAGGTTGACGACACCGACTACTCTTCGGTTTTCTATGTAAATATTGCCATTTCGGTTGCACTCTATACCATTTTGGTTGCACTTTCGCCTGCTATTGCAGAGTTCTTCGATGTGCCCCAATTTAAGGTTATAGCCCCTGTGCTATATCTGCTTATACCTATTAATTCACTTTCCAATATCCAGAATGCTATTTTGTCGCGCTCTATGGAGTTCAAGAGCCTCTCGCTTTATACGCTGGTGGCCAATGCAGTGTCGAGTGGTGTTGCTATTTGGATGGCATTGGAAGGCTTGGGAGTGTGGGCTTTGGTGGGCCAAAGGCTTGGTGTTGTGGTGGTTAAGACTGTGATGCTGTGGTGGGGTAGTAGTTGGAGGCCCAAGTGGTTGTTTTCGCTCGACCGCATCAAAGGTATGTTTCGCTATGGCTCGCGCATTCTGTTGAGCGACCTTGTGAGCAACATCTACTACCAGATTTCCAACCTCTTCATCGGCAAGTTCTACACCAAGGCCGAACTCGGCTACTACGACCGAGGCAACAAGATTAAGGAGATGCCCGTGACATCGACCATTATGGCGGTGTTGAATGTTACCTTCCCTGCTTTTTCGCGTCAAAAGGAAGATAAACCAAAGCTTGCGATGAACGCCCGTAAGGTGTTTATTATGTGGGCCTTTGTGATGTTGCCACTTATGGGTGGACTGATTGCCGTGGCCGAGGATATGTTCCGTGCTTTGTTGCCCGAAATCTGGTTGCCTGCAGTGCCTTATTTGCAGATTTTGAGCATTGGTGGTCTGCTCGCTCCGCTGTCGGTTATTTCCTATAATTTGGTTAAGGTGTGTAGCGATGGCAAGATGATTTTCCGCATCGAGTTTATTAAAAAGGTTATTGCGACCATTGTTTTGATAATTACCATTCCGATAAGCGTGGAGGCCATTGCGTGGGGCCAAGTGGCGATTTTTGTGTCGGATATGATTGTCAATACCCTTGCTGCCCGCCACTACGTTAGGGAGTGGTCGCTGTGGCGCAGGATTAAGGACGTTGTGCCCATTGCGTTGACCACGCTTGCGATGTTGGCCATTGTGAGTGGGGTGGGCCACCTGATGACGGGGGCGAGTGCCCTTGTGGTGTTTGTTGTGAAAATCGTCGTGGGCATTGGTTCCTATGCTCTGCTGGGCGAGTTGTTCCGCTTGGAGGCTTGGAAGGAGATGAAGGATATTGTGGTGGGGTATTTCCCCAAAAGAAAGAGATAGGGAAGAACTTGGGTTGACCTTCCCACTATATATAGCGAAACAAAAATATAGCGAAACAAAAAGCTCGGGTATTAAAATCAATACCCGAGCTTTTTGTCTCTTTCAGTTGTGTGTGTCGGTTTCCTACTCGTAGGTCTTTGGAGTGAGTTTGCCCTCCAACACCCTCTGGGCGTTCATCGCAAGGGCTTCCAACTCGTTCTCGCCAGGCATTACAACCACCTTTGCAAGAGGCTCAACCATATCCCTGATGTAGCTAACCACATATTTAGAATATGCAATGCCGCCCGTGAGAATCACAGCGTCAACGTCGCCTTTTAGCACAGCAAGCATTGCCCCGATGGTCTTACCAACGCCATAGGCCATAGAGTCCATAACAAGTTTGGCCTCCTTGTCGCCTGCCTCGGCACGCTCGCCAATCTCTTTGGTGTCATTACTACCCAAGTGGGCCACAATGCCACCCTTGCCACTCAACATCTTCGACACCTCTTCCAGAGTGTACTTGCCACTGAAACAGAGTTCTGCAAAAGCCTTTGCAGGCATAGTGCCCGCCCTCTCGGGAGAGAATGGGCCTTCGCCATCGAGTGCGTTGTTTACATCCACCACAAGGCCCTTACGGTGGGCACCAACCGAGATGCCACCGCCCATGTGGGCAACCACAAGGTTTAGTTCCTCATAGGGCCTACCAATGCTGTCGGCATAGACCCTTGCAACTGCTTTCTGGTTGAGTGCGTGGAAGATAGACTCTCTCTTAATCTCGGGCAGGCCCGTGAGTCTTGCCTCGGGCTGCAACTCGTCGACCACCACAGGGTCGGCAATGTAGGCCTTAACACCCGCAAGTTGTGCAATCTCGGCAGCAAGGAGTGCTCCGAGGTTGGATGCGTGGTGTCCTGCGGGGCGCAGGCGAATGTCCTCAATCATCTGTGCATTCACCTCGTAGGTGCCGCTGGGGATTGGTTTGAGCAGTCCGCCACGGCCAATCACTGCATCCAACTCGCCGAGAGCAATGCCCGAAGCCTTCACGGCTTCGAGAATCACCTCCCTGCGGAAGTCTAATTGGTCCAAAATGGTTTTGTAGCGGCCAATCTCCTCGCTCGAATGGCGCAAGGTGGTTGCAAAAACCTCCTTGTCGTTCTCAAATACCGCCACCTTTGTGGAGGTGGAACCGGGATTGATGGCCAGAATCTTATAGGTCGTAGTCATACGTATATGCTTGTGGATAAAAAAACAGGGCGCAGGAGGTTAACCCGCGCCCCGACATAGTTTTCCTATTTTGCGCTCAAACAAGCAAGAGCGATAGAGTAGAGTTTGGTTTTGGTGCTGTCGCCACGCGAGGTCAGCACGCAAGGAGCGCTGGGACCTGCAACCATAGCAGCCAACTCTGCGCCACCAAACTTCGAGCAAGCCTTGAAGAATACGTTACCACTCTCGATGTTGGGGAAGAGGAGGCAGTCGGCATCACCTGCAACGGGACCGGTGAGTTTCTTAATCTGCACGCTCTCCATATCAATAGCAACATCCAAAGCCAAAGGACCCTGGAAAATACCGTCGCCCAACTCGCCATTCTGACCAAGTGCCGACAACTCTGCCGATTCAACCGAGCTGATAACCTTGGGGAGGAGTTGCTCGCTGGGGGCAATCAGAGCTACTTTGGGCTGCTCGATACCAAGAGTCTGTGCGGTCTTAACGAGGTATTTGGCAATCTGTTTTTTCTGCTCAAAGTTGGGCAGGGGGAGAACTGCAACATCGCTCACGGTGAGCAGTTTGTGGTATGCAGGAATCTCCAATACGGTAACGTGGCTGAGGGTAGTGCCTGCGGGCAGAAGACCCCACTCTTTGTTCAAGATACCACGCATATATTTGTCGGTAGGTACAACGCCCTTCATCAGCACGTCATACTCGCCATTGTGGACAGCCTTAACGGCAATCTCCACAGCCTTAACATCCTCGCTCTCGGGGATGATGGTGTATTGGCTCATATCCACGCCCTCGGCTTCGCACGATTTTTTGATCTCTTCGGGATCGCCCACGAGAGTTACCTCTGCAATGCCGGCCTTGATGGCCATATCGGTAGCACCAATCGAGTGGGTGTCCTGACCATATGCCACAATCATTTTCTTCTTGCCACTTGCCTTGGCAGCAGCAACGATGTCTTCCAAATGTTTAATCATAACTCTGTTGTTTTGAGAATGTTATTTATTAAGTTTGCTTACAATGTTGTAGGTGTCGGTGGCAATCACAAGCTCCTCGTTGGTGCCCATAACAACAACCTTAACCTTTGATTCGGGTTTCGAGAGAACCTTGTCCTGTCCCTTTACACCTCGGTTGGCGTCAACATCAAATTCGATACCCATAAATTCGAGGTCTTTGCAGACATACTCCCTCATTTCGGGACCGTTCTCGCCCACGCCACCGGTAAATACCAACAGGTCGATGCCACCCATTGCGGCAGCATAGGAGCCGATGAATTTACGGATGCGGTAGAAATATGCCTCTTCGGCCACAGCGACAACCTCGTTGCCGGCCAATGCGCCTGCCTGAATGTCCCTCATATCGCTCGAATGTCCGCCCGAAAGACCATACACGCCCGACTCTTTGTTGATGAGGTTCCAAATCTCCTCCATACTCTTACCCTCTTTGGTGTGGATGAAGTTCAATACGCCGGGGTCAATAGAGCCGCAGCGGGTACCCATCATCAGACCATCAACGGGAGTGAGACCCATAGAGGTATCTACACTCTTGCCGTTCAATACGGCAGTTACCGAGCCACCATTACCGATGTGGCAGGTAACAATCTTCGAGTTGTTGATGTCAAGACCAACCATCTTGGCTGCCTGCTCGGCAACGTAGCGGTGGCTGGTGCCGTGGAAGCCATAGGCCCTTACGCGGTACTCGTCATAGTAGCGGCGAGGAATACCATAGAGGAATGCCTTTGCGGGCATTGTCTGATGGAATGCGGTGTCGAAGTTGGCAACCTGAGGCACTCCGGGCAGGAGTTTTTCGATTGCATAGATACCTTTGAGGTTGGCGGGGATATGCAGGGGAGCCAAGTCAACGCAACCCTCCACCATATCCATCACCTCCTTGTCGATTAGTGCACTCTCCTTGAACTGCTCACCGCCGTGAACAACCCTGTGGCCAACAGCGTCAATCTCCTCCAAAGTCTTAACAACACCACTCTCTGGATGGGTGATAGCTTTGATGATGAGGTCGATACCAACGGTGTGGTCGGGAATGTCAGTGACGGTTTTTACGGGCTCTTTGCCTGTGGGCTTGTGGGTGAGTACGCCATTTTCGAGACCGATGCGCTCTACGAGACCCTTTGCCAAGAGGGTGTCGGCACCCTCGTTCATTTCGATTACCTGATACTTGATGGAACTGCTACCGCAGTTAAGAACAAGAATAACCATTTTTGTGATTTGTTTTTTGTGTTGTTATTGTTTTTTGTAAAGTAAAATTTCCTATTGGAACTTGTAGCCCACGCCTTTGATGGTGGTGATGTGGTTTTCGCCAATTTTGGTGCGTAGCTTACGAATGTGAACATCAATGGTGCGGTCGCCTACAATCACCTGACTACCCCACACAGAGGCGTAAATATCCTCCCTCGAAAAGACCTTTTGGGGCTTGGAGTAGAGCAGTTCGAGGAGCTGGAACTCCTTGCGAGGCAGAATTATTTCTTGGCCGTTTTTGATGACTACAAACCTCTCCTTGTCGATGGTAATAACATCGTTTACTTCCTCTCCGGGCTCGCTGCTTTCGGTGCTGTTTTCTCCTATTTCCGCACGTTTGAGAATGGCTTTGAGTCGGCTGACGAGTAGTTTGACTTTTACGGGTTTGGTGATGTAGTCGTCTGCTCCCAACTCAAAACCCTCCAACTGCGACTCATCTTCGCCACGAGCCGACAGAAAAACAATCATAGTGTTTTTCAACTGTGGCATTTGGCGCATACGACGACACGTTTCCATGCCATCCATCTCGGGCATCATCACATCGAGCAAAACCAAGTGGGGTACAAACTGTTCGGCCACAGCCAAAGCCTCTACACCATTCGATGCGGTTTGTACTTCAAACTCTTCGCGACGCAGATTATAACCCACAAATTCGAGAATATCGGGCTCGTCATCAACAAGTAGAATTCGGTAGTTCATAGGGTACTTCTTCACTAATAGTCCAAAATCTCCGAAAGGTAGTGATTTTTGCCGAGAATTCCTACCTCTTTACCTATAATTATTTTAGAAGAGGTTTTTTGTTGTAAATGGGTTGGAAAATCAGACAAAAGAATTTACCTTTGTAGGTTGTATGTGTGCGTGTTGCGCACATCGTGTGAAACGTAAAATTTTACGAGTATGACTACCGAGAATCAAAACCCTGTTCCAGAGGAACAAGTCGGCGTTGCCGAAGATGTGAAAATTGCTACCCAAGAGCCCGCAGCGGAGGTTGCAGTGGCTGATGTAGTACAGCCTGCCGAGGAGGTAGAGGCTGTGGTTGAGAGAGTGGATTTCGAGGAGGAAGAGGCTGTGCTTGCAGCCGATGTGCCCGAACTCTCGCTCGAAAATGATGAGATTAATGATGAGAATGGCGAGGAGGTTAGTAGCCGAATTGCCGACTCGATGGCCGACTTGGCCGCAATGAGTAAGAGCGCAGTGGTTGACTACTTCGCCACTCTGCTCGAAGAGAAACCTGTGCAGAATATGCGCTACGATGTGGAGGCTGTGAAGGTTGCCTTCTACAAACACCACCGTGCGGAAGTTGATGCGGCACGCAAGGCTTTCGTGGAAGAGGGTGGTGCAGTGGAGGATTTCCAGCCCGCAGTTGATGGTGACGAGGTACGCTTGAAAGAACTTTTTGGCGTATATCGCACACGTCGTGAGGAATATATGGCTTCGTTGGAGAGCCTCAAAGAGGAAAACCTCAAAGTGAAGTTGCAGATTATTGAGGAACTCAAAGAGCTTGTTGAGAGCAACGAAACAGTAAATCACACATTCCAGACCTTCCGTGAGTTGCAGCAGCGTTGGAAAGATACGGGCGTTGTGCCACAGGCTAATGTGAAAGAGATTTGGGAAACCTATAATCTCCACGTTGAGAATTTCTACAACTACATCAAGATAAATAAAGAGTTGCGTGATTTGGACCTCAAACGTAACTATGAGGCTAAGGTGCAACTCTGCGAGGCTGCCGAGGCACTTGTGGAGGATAGCTCGATTGTGGCCGCTTTCCGCAAGTTGCAGGACTTGCACGAGCAGTGGAGGGAGATTGGCCCCGTGGCTGTGGAGTTCAAGGAGAGCATTTGGGAGCGTTTCAAGGAGGCTTCTTCGCGTATCAACAAAGCCCACCAGGACTATTTTGAGGGTATCAAGGCTGAGCAGAAACGCAACCTCGACCTGAAAACTGAGCTGTGTGTGAAGGCCGAGGAGTTGGCAACGCAGGTTATCACCACCCGCAAGGAGTGGAATAAGGCTTCGGAAAAACTCATTGAGATTCAGAAGGTTTGGAAGACCATCGGCTTTGCTCCCCGCAAAGAGAATACCAAGATTTATGAGCGTTTCCGTGCGGCTTGCGACAAATTCTTTGAGATTAAGAAATCGTTCTACGAGGGTATAAAGACCGAGATGGAGCACAACCTCCAAATGAAGTTGGAGATTTGCGAGGCTGCCGAGGCCCTCAAAGAGAGTGAGCAGTGGAAGAAGACGGCCGACGAACTCATCGGTTTGCAGAAACGCTGGAAGGAGATTGGCCCCGTGGCAAGGAAGCACTCGGACGCTGTGTGGAAGAGGTTTAGGGCTGCTTGCGACTACTTCTTCGCACGCAAAGCCGAGCATTTCAGTAGCGTGGATGCCGAGCACGCCGAGAATTTGGCAAACAAGAAGGCTCTCTTGGAGGAGATTGAGGCTGCAACTCTCGCAGGTGGTGGCTTTGAGGTCATCAAGGAGTTCCAGCGCAGGTGGAACGAGATTGGCTTTGTGCCCATCAAGGAGAAAGATGCCTTGCAGAAGAGGTATAAGGCTGCCATTGACCGCTTGTTTGCCGAGTTGCGCAGTGGCGATAGGGAGCGCAATGCCGAGCGTTTCCGCAATAAGGTGAGCGCAATGAAGGGCAATAGCGGTAAGTTGCGCAACGAGCGTGATAGGCTCTACAACAAGGTTAAACAGTTGGAGAGCGACATTGCTACCTTGGAGAATAACATCGGTTTCTTTGCCCACTCGAAGGGTGCCGAGGCACTCATTCGTGATGTGCAGAACAAAATCGACAAGGCCAAGGCAGAGATGGCCGAGACCATCGAGAAAATCAACCTCATCGACCGCCAGCAGCAGGAAGAGTAATAATCTTGAACTTATTATATGAAACGACTATTTTTATTTACACTGATATTACTCACGAGTGGTATTTGTAAAGCGCAATATCGTTCTGACAATAATTCTTATGCACAAGCTGCATATTGGGCTGCTGTTGTTGCAGAATCTAATGAAACTCGCATGCTGAACAATATTAGATTTGATTATAATGCTATAAGGAAAAACCCTGCTGCACTCTCGTATTATAATAACTATGTATCCTTGAATGAAGAATATTTAAAAAAGTATAATACATATACTTGGGTCGCGTTGGGCGGAGTTGGAGTTATGTGCTCCTCGTTAATCCCGTTAATTAAGAGTCTGTCCTATGAATATGATGACCCAAGAAGTGATACCGCTGTAGAATGGGGTTTGGGTATAATGGGTGCAAGTCTGGTTCCTATGTTGGTCGGTTATTGTGGAATGGCTATTTATGCGGATAAGATGAAAATAAATAAGAAAGAATTAATATATTACCTCAAAGCCAATCATAATGGTTTGGGCGTAGTTGCGCTATTTTAGAAAAACGATTATATAAAACAATAGAAATTATGTTTAACAACGAAACACACAAGACAAAATATGTCTTTGTAACGGGTGGTGTAGCATCCTCGCTTGGTAAGGGTATCATCTCGGCATCGCTGGCAAGGCTATTGCAGGGACGTGGTTACTCGGTAACCATTCAGAAGTTGGACCCCTATATCAATGTGGACCCCGGTACGCTCAACCCATACGAGCACGGTGAGTGCTACGTTACGGAGGATGGCGCAGAGACCGACCTCGACTTGGGTCACTACGAGAGGTTTACGGCCATCACCACAAGTCAGGCTAACAACGTAACCACCGGCAGAATCTACCAGAGTGTGATTAACAAGGAGCGCAGGGGCGATTTCTTGGGTAAGACCGTGCAGGTTATCCCTCACATCACCGATGAGATTAAGAGGCGCATTATGTTGCTTGGCAAGAAGGGTGCCTATGATGTGGTGATTACCGAGATTGGCGGTACTGTTGGCGACATTGAGTCGTTGCCTTACATTGAGGCAGTTAGGCAGTTGCGCTATGAGTTGGGATATGGTAATACAATGGTGTTGCACCTCACTTTGGTGCCCTATATGAAGGCTTCGGGCGAGTTGAAGACCAAACCTACACAGCACTCCGTAAAACAGCTCTTGGAGAATGGTTTGCAGCCAGATGTGCTGGTACTCCGTTCGGACAAGGAACTTGGTGTGGAACTGCGCCGCAAGGTGGCTCTGTTCTGCAACGTGTCGCCCAATGCAGTTGTGGAGTCAATTGATGTACCCACAATCTATGAGGTGCCTTTGAAAATGAGGGACCAGCACTTGGACGAGGTGGTGTTGGAAAAACTTCACCTGCCTTGCGAGGGCGAGAGCGACCTCTCGTCGTGGATTGAGTTCGTAGAGAAGGTTAAGAATCCCAAAGACCAAGTTAATATTGCCTTGGTGGGTAAGTATACCGAACTGCCCGATGCCTACAAGTCAATAGTTGAAGCATTTGTTCACGCTGGCGCGGTTAATGATGTGAAAGTCAAGGTGAAATATGTTAATGCCGAGAAGATCAATAATGATAATGCGGCCGAGGTTTTGAAAGGTTGGGACGGCATTCTTGTTGCTCCCGGTTTTGGCCACCGTGGCATTGAGGGTAAAATTGCGGCTGTGAAGTATGCAAGGGAGCAGAAAGTGCCATTTATGGGTATCTGCCTCGGTATGCAGTGTGCCGTTATCGAGTTCGCACGCAACGTACTCGGTTGGAGCGATGCAAATTCGAGCGAGATGGAGGTGTCAACCAAATATCCTGTAATTGACCTTATGGAGGGACAGAAGAATGTGTCGGACAAAGGTGGTACGATGCGTCTGGGTGCTTATCCTTGTAAGGTTGCAAGGGATAGTAACCTCTATGCTGCCTACGGTCAGGAACTTATCTATGAGAGGCACCGCCATCGTTATGAGTTCAACAATAGTTTTTATGCCGACTTTGAGAAGGCAGGCATGAGGGCTACGGGTGTTAACCCCGAAACCGGATTGGTAGAGGCTGTGGAGATTGCAGAGCATCCTTGGTTTGTAGGTGTTCAGTTCCACCCCGAGTATAAGAGTACGGTTAAGAGGCCCCACCCCCTATTCGTAGGTTTCGTGGCAGCAGCTTTGGCAAACCGTGAGAAATAGTCAGAAAGAATCACAAAATAAAAAGAAAGTAAAAAGAAAAGAATGGATAAAAAGAGTATTATCGGCTTTGTCCTTATGGGTATCATTCTGTTTGGTTACAGTTGGTACCTTGGCGAACAGCAGGAGAAAGCAAATGAGGCGTATTTTGCCGAGCAGAGGGCACTTTTTGTGGCCGACTCGATAGACAGAGCCGAACACCCCGAAAAGTATCTGCACGAGGTTGCAGAGAAGATTAACGACGAGCAGAAGAGAGCAGAGGCTATTGCCGCGATCACAGCCCAAAACCAACTTCGCTTTGAGGAGGAGTTGGCCAAAAACTTTGGCTCGGAACTCGTGGATGCAATGCACGGCGAGGCACAAGTGTACACTTTGGAGAATGAGGTTCTCTCGATGAGTGTATCCTCTCTGGGTGCAAAGATTAGCGACGTGACCCTCAAAGACTACAAGAAATATGCAAAGGATGGCAATGGCGAGCAGGTGAAAATGTTCGTTCCCGAGAGTGCAAAGTTTGATGTGGGCTTCTATCTGCGTAAGGGTTACAACGAGTCGAAAATCAACACTGAGGGCTACTATTTTAGCACCGAGGGCGTGCAGAGCATTGTGGGTGAGAATGGCGAGGTGTTGCAGCGATTGGTTATGAGCCTGCCTATGGGTGAGGGTGCAGCGTTGCAGATGATTTACACTTTGCGCCCCAACGACTATATGGTCGATTATGACGTGAGGTTTGTGGGTATGAGCCAGTGGATGCAGACCGTGCCCGCATTCGACATCACTTGGAACAACACTTCCTATCAGAACGAGAAGGGATATAAGAACGAGAATATGTACACCACTCTCTCGTATCGCTTCCCCGAGGATAGGAAGGTGGAGAAACTCGGTATTGCCGAGATTGGCAAACGTGGCGGTGGCGGTAGCAAGAGCAAAAACATCACCACCGAGTTTGAGTGGTTTGCTTTCCAGCAGCAGTTCTTCTCGTCGATTATGATTGCCCCCGAGGGTTTCAGCAATGGTCAACTCGGCTTCGATACCTACAAACCCGGCAGTGGCTACATCAAGGACTACAAGGCTTCGGTGAGCGTACCATTTGATGATAACAAGGAGACCTACAACTTCAAGTTCTACTTTGGTCCCAACAAGTTCTCGCTGTTGAAAGAGTATGACTTGGGCTTGGAGAAGATTGTGCAGTTGGGTGGTAAACTTGTGAGCTGGGTGAATAGGTGGATTGTAATCCCCGTGTTCGACTTTTTGAGCAAATATATTGGTAGCTACGGTCTTATCATCCTGTTGCTCACTTTGTTCATCAAGCTCCTTATCTTCCCCTTGACCTATAAGTCCTACCTCTCGTCGGCCAAGATGAGGGCTCTCAAACCCGAGTTGTCGGCCATTCAGGCCAAGTATCCCAAGGCCCAGACCGACCAGAACGAGATGATGAAGAGCCAGCAGGCTACAATGGAACTCTATAAGAAATATGGTGTAAGCCCTATGGGTGGTTGCCTCCCGATGCTTATCCAGATGCCTATTCTTATTGCAATGTTCCGTTTCTTCCCCACCTCTATCGAGTTGCGTGGCGAGAAATTCTTGTGGGCCGAGGACCTTTCGACCTACGATAGCGTGCTGAACTTGCCTTTCAACATTCCGTGGTATGGCGACCACGTCAGCCTCTTTGCACTCATTATGGCGGCTACGCTCTTCATCTACTCGAAGATTAACTATGAGCAAACCGCAAGTGCAGGTCCCCAGATGGCCGGTATGAAGTTTATGACGGTGTGGATGATGCCTATTATGATGCTGATGTGGATGAACAACTATGCGAGTGGTTTGTGCTACTACTACTTCCTCTCGCAGATGGTTACCATCGTTCAGACCTACGCCATCCGCCTGACGGTTACGGACGAGAAACTGCGTGCGAAGATGGTTGCCAATGCCAAGAAACCCAAGAAGAAGAGCAAATGGCAACTTCGCTTGGAGGAGGCACAGCGTCAACAACAAGCAATGATTCGTGAACAGGAGAAACGCCAGCGTTCCTCGAAACGATAACCAAATCAAAACACCCCGCCGAAATTCGGCGGGGTGTTTTATTTGTTCTATGACATTATAAATCTCTCTATTGGCCTACAAATCGCCCTTGCGGTAGTTGCGAGGGGTAACCCCAGTGATGCGCTTGAAGTATTTTCCGAAGAGCGACTGAGAGGGGAAGTTTAGGGTGTTGCTTATTTGTTGTATGCTCAACGAAGTGGATGAAAGCAATGCTTTACTCTCCGTGATTACATAATCCTCAATCCATTCCGTGGCCAGACGGCCCGAGGCCTCCTTGACCATACGGGAGAGGTACTTGGGCGAGATGCAGAGCTTGTCGGCATAGAAGCCAATCTCTCGCTCCTGCTTGTAGTGCTTTTGTAGCAATTCAATAAAGTGTGTGTAGATTTCATCTTTGCGCTCCTTGTTCGAAGTGGGCGCAGCACCGTGTTTGCCTCCCGAGTAGGCATAGAATAGTGCGAGTGTGAGGTGGCGTGCAGCCTCCAAACGCCAAGGACTTTGTGAGTTGCGAATGAGGTTTTTGAGCATCATATAGAATGTTGTCAACGCATCCTCCTCACCTCTGAGATCAATGACAGGATTATCTACAATGTGTTTGTAGAGTGGTAGAATGTTGTTTTGGGCCGAGAATATGTTGTCGGAAAATGTCCTCGACATCACAATAATACGAGTGATTGCATTGTCTGATACTTCAAGACACTCAATGATAGCATCGGCAGGCATTAGAACCATACAAGGAGCTTGCGCCTTGAACTCACGCATATTCACACGAAAACTTACGCTGCCTTGTAGGTAGATGATGGCGGTTGTTACATCTGTGCGGAATGCTCCGTGTTTCATATCGTTGGCGGTCTTGCCACTGATTAGTAGAAGGTCCTTGCCTATGCGCATATCGTTGGAGGTGATTTCGCTCAAACGATCTTGCCATTCCAGATAGGGTATTTTTTGTTGCTGATTCATAGCCGAAAATGTGATTTGTTTCAAAATGCTGTTTGGTTGTTGGTGGAACAAAGGTATAAACAATTTTCCCATTTGTCGCCACGGAGTGGTGTTTTGGTGGAAAAGTGGCTAAAACTTTGGTCTTTTGGTGGAATTTATGCCAAAATTACGCTACACCTTTGCACCGTGAAAATCAAATAACAACAATTCAAACAAGAGAAAATTATGGCAGAGTACAAATTGAAAACCGGCAAAGTGGGTGAGGCTGTCGTGAACGGTTACAAGAAGATTGAGAATGGCGTTGTGGGTGGCTACAAGGCAATCGAAAAAGGTGTCGTTGGCGGCTACAAGAAAATCGAAAACGGCTTTGTGGAGCGTTTCCTCGAAAGGGTGGGAGAGGACGAGCAGGGCAACGACGTTAACCCCGAGAAATAGTTCCAATCCCAACCAAACACATAATTTCAACCAATATTTGAATTATTAATTTCCCCAAAAAACAGAACAACTATGAAAAAGATTTTGATTATGGCAATGGCCGTACTCGGCTTTGCAACACAGACATTTGCAGGTGAGAATGTAAACCTCCATTTCAATAAGGGTTACGCAGCTGATGTGCAACTCACAGCTGCCGACGTAAATATGTTTCACATCACCACATCTCACGGCTGGGCCTTTGGTAATGGCCTCTATCTCGGTGGTGGTGCCGGCTTCGGTGCAGAGTGGTTTGGGAAGGTGTCGGAGAGCGATGTTCACTATGTTCCCTCGCTTTTCGTAAATGCAAGGTGGAGTATGCTCAATGCAAAGGTTAGCCCCTTTGTGGATGTTAAGGCCACTCAATACATCGACCTCACTGCCGGCAAACCCAACTATGGATTGACTCCTGCGGTAGGTTTGGATATGGGCCGTGCATCGCTGTCGGTGGGCTATTCGTTGCGTGGCGAGCGTAGCGCAATGCAGATCGGTTTTGGTCTCTATTTCTAAACCAACCACAACACGATATAATATCTCCCTTAACACAAATCACGGGTAACGTCTTCGTTACCCGTGATTTGTGTTGCTTGCGATTTGTGATTAGCCGTAGGCCAATAATGGTGTTGTGCTTAAAGTCCCGAAATCTTTTTTATCTCGTTGAGCGTTGTGAGGGCTTCGAGAGGGGTGAGGTTGTTGATGTCGATATCCCTGATTTGGTCCCTAATCTGCACCAATACGGGGTCTTCCAATTGGAACATACTCAACTGCATACCCATCTGTGGCGAGGTCTGCACGGGCTTAACTTTGGGCGAAGCCTTACCACCCTTACCCTTCTTGCCGGCCGACTCTTCCACCGCCAGCGAGTCGTCGGCGTGGGAGGCTACCAATATGGCCAAAATCTCGTCGGCACGCTCCACAACCTTGCTCGGCATACCGGCCAACTTGGCAACGTGGATACCAAACGAATTGTCCGTGCCTCCACGTTGTAACTTTCTCAAAAACAACACTGTGCGGTTTACCTCCTTAACCGACACATTGTAGTTCTTAACCCTTGCGAGGCTCTCCTCCATCTGGTTGAGTTCGTGGTAGTGGGTGGCAAAGAGCGTTTTGGCCTTCGCTCGGGGGTTGTTGTGCAGCCACTCAACCATCGCCCACGCAATCGAAATACCATCGTAGGTACTCGTACCACGGCCAATCTCGTCCAACAGCACAAGGCTGCGTGAGGTTACGTTGTTGAGAATGGCGGCCGACTCCAACATCTCCACCATAAAGGTACTCTCGCCCTGCGAAATATTGTCGCTGGCACCCACACGGGTAAATATCTTGTCCACAACGCCAATGTGTGCACTGCTTGCCGGCACAAACGAGCCCATCTGGGCCATCAGCACAATGAGGGCGGTTTGTCGCAACAGTGCACTCTTACCCGACATATTCGGGCCGGTAATCATCATTATCTGCTGACTCTCGTCGTCCAGATAGACATCATTGGGTATGTAGGCCTCGCCAACGGGAAGGTTCATCTCAATCACGGGGTGGCGGCCATCGCGAATATCGATAACATTATCCTCGCTCACCTCCGGACGGCAATAGCCCCTCTCAACGGCAATCTCCGCAAAGGATGCAAGGCAGTCGAGCCTTGCGATGAGGGCAGCGTTGCGTTGGAGTTCGGGTAGGGTGGCGGCGAGGTAGTTGGTTAACTCCTCCCAAATACGCATCTCTATTGCCAAAATGCGCTCCTCGGCACCGAGCACCTTCTCCTCATACACTTTGAGCTCTTCGGTGATGTATCGCTCGGCATTGGCGAGGGTTTGTTTGCGTATCCACTCGGCAGGCACTTTGTCCTTGTGGGTGTTGCGCACCTCAATATAGTAGCCAAAGACATTGTTGTAACTCACTCGCAGCGAGGGGATACCTGTGCGTGCGCTCTCGTGTTGCTGAATCTCGGCAATGCGGTCTTTACCACGCAGTGATATACTCCTTAGGTCGTCCAATTCGAGGTCCACGCCGTCGGCAATGACGCCACCTTTTTGTATCTGGTTGGTCTGTGGATCGGGGTAGAGGGTGCGCCCGATGTGTGCGCGCTGGTCTGCCAATGAGTTGAGTTTTGCGGTCACCTCTTGGAGTTGACCACATTCGCTCTCGTTGAGAACTATCTGCAACTGCTCAATGGCTGCCAAAGAGTGGGCAAGCGAAATGACCTCACGGGGGAGGATTTTGCGGGTTGCGATGCGTGCCGCAATTCGCTCCAAGTCGCTGATTTGCGCTAGCGACTCCACCACAGACTCACGCAGTGAGGTGTCCTCTTTGAGGGCCTCCACCACATTGAGCCTTGCATTGAGTTTGTCGGTGTCCTTGATGGGCATCGTTATCCAATGCTTCAACAAACGGCCACCCATAGGGGTAGAGGTGCGGTCTATGGCCTCCGCAAAACCACCTTTGCCAATCGCATTATTGGCTCCGAGAAGTTCGAGGTTGCGGATGGTGAAGCGGTCAATCCACACATACCTGTCGGCATCAATGCGGGAGATGCTTTTCAGGTGGGCAACCTCTTTGTGCTCGGTGTAGTCGAGGTAGTAGAGAACTGCGCCCGCAGCGGTAATACCCGCCGTCATACGCTCAATGCCAAAGCCTTTGAGCGACTTCACACCAAATTGAGTACACAGCTTTGTGCGGTTGATTTCGGCATTAAAAACCCACCCGTCGAGGCGATAGGTGTAGTTGCGTCCGCTTATGGCTTGTGCAAAGCGTTCTTCGTAGCCACGCTGATAGATAATCTCTCTGGGGGAGAAGTTACTGATGAGTTTGTCGGTGTAGGAGTCGTTGCCCTCGGCTACATAGAATTCGCCTGTGGATAGGTCCAGAAAGGCGATACCATTGACCTTTTCGCCAAAGTGTATGGCGGCAAGAAAAATGTTCTCTTTGGCCGAGAGTACATTTTCGTCCATTACAACACCCGGGGTTACCAACTCCACTACACCACGCTTTACGATACCCTTTACACTCTTGGGGTCCTCCAACTGCTCACACACCGCCACCCTGCGACCTGCACGCACAAGCTTGGGTAGGTAGGTGCCAATGGCGTGGTAGGGAAAACCTGCCATATCAATAAAGCCACCTGCATTTGACTTGCGGGTGAGTGCGATGCCGAGGATGGATGCTGCAATGGGTGCATCCTCTCCGTAGGTTTCATAGAAATCGCCAACCCTGAATAGTAGAATTGCGTCGGGGTGGGCGGCTTTGATGCCGTAGTATTGCTGCATCAAAGGTGTCTCTTTCTTCTCTTTTGGTTGTTTGGCCACGAGTGAAATGGTATTTTGTGGGTAGGTTTTGTTTTTTACCGTTTTAAACCACAAAAATAGTATAATAATTTTCATTTTTCAATTTTCAAATCCCAAATTAATTTTGTATCTTTGCAAGCAAATTGGTTCAAAACAGACGGTATGACGATTTGTGAAAAATATCCGATGAATGCACAAATGGAGTGCAATGGTGGTCCCGAAAGGTCGCAGTGTCTGTTGTTATTTTTGACGTTTAGGAGGTAACTCGCCCGTGAGTTGCCTCTTTTTTTATCCTCTGTTGGGGCATAAATACTTGGATAAATGGAGAGTAAGTTGCTGATATTCGGAGCGAAAATGTGGCTCGGTGGTGCGCTTGTAAAGCGTGATGTTGTCATTTCGGATGGCAAAGTGGAGCGTATTGCGGAGCGCATTGATGCCACGGACGATATGGTTGAAATGGATGGTCGAGGTAAGATTTTGCTGCCCGGTTTGGTGGATATGCACGTTCACCTTCGAGAGCCGGGATATTCCTACAAGGAAACCATTTTGTCGGGCAGTAGGGCAGCCGCAGCGGGAGGTTTTACAACGGTGTGCACTATGCCCAACCTTAATCCTGCGCCCGATACGGTGGAAAACCTCCAAGCACAACTCGATATAATAGAGAGGGACGCCGTGATAGAGGTGTTACCCTATGCCACAATAACTACCGCCCGCAAAGGTGAGGAACTTGTTGATTATGCTGCATTGGCTCCCAGAGTGGCAGGTTTTTCGGACGATGGTACGGGCGTGCAGTCGGCCAAGGTTATGGAGGAGGCGATGAAGGGTGTTGCCGCAACGGGCAAGATGGTTGCTGCTCACTGTGAGGTGGAGAGCCTTTTGAATGGAGGTTATATCCACGACGGAGAGTGGTGTAGGGCACACGGCCACAAAGGTATCTGCTCCGAGAGCGAGTGGGCCGAAGTGGAGAGGGATATTGAGATTGCCGAGCGTACGGGTTGTCACCTGCACGTTTGCCACATATCGACAAAGGAGAGTGTTGCGCTCATCCGAGAGGCCAAGAAGAGGGGAGTGAAGGTGAGTTGCGAAACGGCACCCCACTACCTTGCAATGTGTGATGAGGATCTCAGGGATGAGGGACGCTTCAAGATGAACCCACCACTGCGTAGTAGGGCTGATATGGAGGCTCTGCGCAAGGGACTTGCAGATGGTACCATCGACGTTATCGCTACCGATCACGCACCACATTCGGCAGAGGAGAAAGGCCGAGGTTTGGCTGGTAGCGCAATGGGCGTTGTGGGCATAGAGACATCTCTGGCAGCAACCTATACCTTTATGGTTGCGAGTGGTGTGATAGATTTTGGTCGTATGGTGGAGGTTATGGCTGATGCACCTCGTAGGTTGCTTGGGTTGAAAGGCGGCTTGATAGAGGGCGAGAGGGCCGATATGACACTCGTCGATTTTGAGAAGGAGTTTTCGGTTTGCCCCGAGGAGTTCCTATCGTGCGGACGTGCTACTCCGTTTGAGGGAATGAGGCTGCACGGTGAAGTGGTTTGTACCATCGCAGGCGGCAAAGTGGTCTACGAACGATAGGCTGATGTTGTGAACAAAGACAAAAAAATATATGTGTAAATAGAGATGAAAAACTACACCAAAAAACTTGTACTTGAAGACGGTAGCCAATTCTATGGCTATGGCTTCGGTGCCGACCGCCAGGCGGTGTGTGAACTTGTATTCAACACCTCGGTTGTGGGCTATCAGGAGATTTTGTCGGATCCATCCTATGCGGGCCAAATGGTTGTGATGACCTATCCGCTGATTGGTAACTATGGTATTACCGACGAGGATTTCGAAACAAAAGTGCCCTACATCGGGGGTATGATTGTCAGGGAGAATAATGACCTGCCGAGTAACTTCCGCTATACCAAAACCTTTGGTGAGGTGTTGGAAGAGAATGGTATTCCTGCAATGAGCGGTGTGGATACGAGGATGATTACCAAAAAGCTGAGCCGAGAGGGAAGTATGAAGGCTGCGCTGGTAGAAGCCGAAATGAGCGTGGAAGATGCCCTGAAACTCATTGAGGATAGTGAGAATGATAAGGATCTTATAAAGAAAGTTAGCTGCCGTAAGCGTTGGTTCTCGCGTACACCTCACCACAAGTTTGATGTTGTGGCCCTTGATTGTGGTATCAAATATAGCATTATCCGCAGGCTCAATGCGTGGGGATGCAATGTTACGATTGTACCCTACAACACTTCGGCTGATGAGATTCTCTCTTTCAATCCCGATGGTGTGATGATTCCCAATGGTCCCGGTAACCCGCAGGATGTCCCCGAGGTGGTAGATACTATTAAGGCCCTTGTGGGTAAGGTGCCGATGTTTGGCATTGGTCTGGGTATGCAGCTCATCTCGTTGGCCTATGGCGCAGAGAGCTACAAACTCAAAGGTGGTCATAGGGGTGGAAGTCCTGTAAAACGCCTTGCGGATGGTAAGTTGGAGATGACCTCCCAGAATCACTCCTACGCCGTGGCAGAGGAGTCTTTGGCCCAAACACGCCTTACTGTTACCCACCGCAATCTGTTGGATGGCTCGGTAGAGGGCGTTGAGTGTGTGGAAGACAAGGTGTTTGCAGTGCAGTATCACCCCGAGAGTGCACCCGGCCCACAGGACAGCCTCTACTTGTTTGACAAGTTTACACAGAATATGAAGTAGAACCGAAATAAAAGCGAAATAGAGATATGCCCAAACGCAGTGATATAAAGAAAGTGATGGTAATCGGCTCGGGTCCCATTGTTGTGGGCCAGGCTGCCGAGTTTGACTATGCAGGAACGCAGGCTTGTATGGCTCTCAAAGAGGAGGGCTATGAGGTTGTGTTGGTTAACTCCAACCCTGCAACCATTATGACCGATACCAACATCGCCGACAAGGTCTATATGGAGCCACTTACATTGGAATATGTGGCCAAGATTGTGCGCTATGAGCGCCCCGATGCCATTATGCCGGGCCTTGGCGGACAGACAGGTCTTAACCTTGCAGTTCAGCTTGCCAAGAAGGGTGTGTTGGAGGAGTGTCAGGTGGAGATTCTGGGTACCTCGTTTGAGAGTATCGAGATGGCCGAGGATAGGGAACTCTTCAAACAACTCTGCGAGAGGATTGGAGAGCCTGTGTTGCCCAGCGACGTTACGGAGAGCATTGAGGGCGGCGTGGAGATTGCCGCAAAGATTGGCTATCCTGTGATTCTGCGCCCCGCATTTACGCTCGGTGGTACAGGTGGCGGTTTTGCCGACAATGAGGAGGAGTTGAGGGAGTTGATGCGTACCGCTTTGGAGCTCTCGCCCGTACATCAGGTGTTGGTGGAGAAGAGCATTAAGGGCTACAAGGAGATAGAGTTTGAGGTAATGAGGGATGCTAACGACACCGCCATCGCCATTTGTAGTATGGAGAACGTGGACCCCGTTGGTGTTCACACGGGCGACTCCATTGTGGTTGCTCCTGCACAGACACTCACCGACAAGGAGTACCAACTGCTGCGTGGTAGCGCGCTCAAACTCATCAGGGCGTTGAAGATTGAGGGCGGATGTAACGTGCAGTTTGCATTGGACCCCCACTCGTTTGAATACTACCTCATTGAGGTCAACCCACGAGTATCTCGCTCGTCTGCTCTGGCATCTAAGGCAAGCGGCTTCCCTATTGCGAGGGTGAGCGCAAAGATTGCTATCGGTATGCACCTCGACGAGATTCAGATTGCCAATACCCCGGCAAGCTTTGAGCCTTCGATTGACTATGTGGTAACAAAGGTTGCACGCTTCCCATTTGATAAGTTTGCCGATGCAAGCAACGAGCTCGGTACACAGATGAAAGCTACGGGCGAGGTGATGAGCATTGGTCGCACGATGGAGGAGAGCCTCTTGAAGGCCGTAAGGTCGCTCGAAACGGGCGTGTGCCACATCTATCACAAGAAGTTTGACGAGATGCACACGGCCGATATGCTCGAATATGTCCGTAAGGCTACTGATGATAGGCTCTATGCTATTGCCGAACTTATCCGTAGGGGAGTGGATCCTGGCTTGATCTACGACCGCACCAAGATTGATATGTTCTTCTTGGAGAAGATTAAGAACATTGTGGAGTTTGAGCCTGAGGTGAAGGCTGCGCCTATGAATGTGGAGGTGCTGAGGGATGCCAAACGTATGGGCTTTGGCGACAAGTTCATTGCCCAACTGTGGGGTACTACCGAGGCAGAGGTATTCTTGATGCGTAAGAAAGAGGGTATTATGCCTGTGTATAAGATGATTGACACTTGCGCTGGCGAGTTTGACGCCTACGTTCCCTATTTCTACTCCACCTACGAGCAGGAAAACGAATCGAGGGTGAGCGACAAGAAAAAGATTGTTGTGCTTGGCTCCGGTCCAATCCGTATTGGTCAGGGCGTGGAGTTTGACTACTCGACCGTTCACGCCATTTGGACAATTCGTCAAGCGGGCTATGAGGCTATCATTATTAATAATAACCCCGAGACTGTTTCGACCGACTATACCACCAGCGATAAACTCTATTTCGAGCCTCTCACGGTGGAGGACGTGATGAATGTACTCACGTTGGAGAAGCCCGACGGAGTGATTGTGTCGTTGGGCGGACAGACGGCAATTAATTTGGCCGAGCCATTGGCAGCTTTGGGTGCCCCCATTATCGGTACGGGCATTGAGGCTATCCGTAATGCAGAGGATAGGGGTTGCTTTGAGGCCATTATGACCAAACTGCAAATCCCTCAGCCTATGGCCGAGGCCGTTACTGATATTGAGGCAGGTGTGAGGGCAGCAGCACGCATTGGCTATCCTGTGCTCGTTAGGCCAAGTTATGTGCTTGGCGGTAGGGCAATGCAGATTGTGTCGAATGAGGAGGCCCTCAGGAGGTATCTCCAAACGGCTGTGGAGGTGAATGTTGACCAGCCCGTGTTGGTGGATAAGTATATTATGGGTAAGGAGTTGGAGGTTGACGCAGTGTGCGATGGAGTGGACGTATTCGTGCCCGGCATTATGGAACACGTGGAGCACACGGGTATCCACTCCGGCGACTCCATTAGTGTCTATCCCACTTTCAGCGTTAGCCAGAAGGTTAAACAGGACATTTTGGACTACACCGTTAAGTTGGGTGTGGAGGTTGGCATTGTGGGCCTCTACAACATCCAATTCATTGTGGATGACAAGGATGATGTATATGTGATTGAGGTCAATCCTCGCTCGTCGCGTACTGTTCCATTCTTGTCGAAAGCCACGGGTGTGCCCTTGGCCGATATTGCAACGAGGGTTATGCTTGGCAAGTCGCTCAAAGAGCAGGGAATCAACGAACTGTATCCCGAGGAGAAGAAACGCTGGTTTGTGAAAACCCCCGCCTTCTCCTTTGCAAAATTGAGGGGTATGGACTCCTACCTTTCGCCCGAGATGAAATCGACGGGTGAGGCCATCGGTTATGATAAGTCGCTCAATAGGGCTTTGTATAAGTCGTTGCAGGCTTCGGGTATGAATGTGGAGAACTATGGTACCATCTTCGTAACCCTTGCCAATGCCGACCAACAGAGGGCTCTGCCATTGGTGCAGAGGTTCTATAACCTGGGCTTCAATATTGAGGCCACAAGAGGAACGGCTCTCTTCCTACGTGAACACGGCATCAAAACCCGTATGCGTAGGAAATTGAGCGAGGGTAGCACCGAGATTATCGACTCTCTGCGTCAGGGCCACGTCAACTATGTGATTAACACTATGGCTCTTGATAAACACTCGGCACATAGGGACGGCTACCAGATTAGGCGTGCGGCGGTGGAGAACAACATCTCGCTCTTCACTTCGCTCGAAACGGTGGGCGTGTTGCTCAATGTGTTGGAGGAGATAACGATGAGCGTTTCGACCATCGACGCAGAGGATTAAATTAGGACTATGTATAAACGTAATATATATAAGGTGCGCTCCAATCGTGCGTTGTCGGCAAAGACAATGCTGATGGTGTTGGAGGGCGACACACAATACCTCACAGCTCCCGGGCAGTTTGTCAATGTGGAGATTGCTGGTAAGTTCTTGCGTAGGCCCATTTCGGTGTGCGACTACGATGAAAAGACCATTACGCTTCTCTATGACATCGTTGGCGAGGGTACAAAGGCAATGAGCCTTCTCGGAGAGGGCGCAGAGTTGGACCTTCTGACCGGACTCGGTAATGGTTTTTGTGTGGAGGTCGGATGTAGCCGCCCACTGCTGCTTGGTGGCGGTGTGGGTTGCGCTCCGATGTACAACCTCGCAAAGGTCTTTTTGCAGAGGGGAGTAACTCCTGTGGTGATTTTGGGCTTCAACTCCAAGGCCGATGTGGTTATGGAGGAGGAGTTCAAGGCTCTTGGGGCCGAGGTTTATATTGCCACGGTGGATGGCTCTCACGGCACCAAGGGCTTTGTTACCAACGTGATTGAGGCGTTGGAGGAGAAGGGCGACTACTTCTATGCTTGTGGTCCGATGCCTATGTTGAAGGCACTGTGCGGAAGTGTAGAGTGTGATGGCGAGTTGAGCCTTGACGAGAGGATGGCGTGTGGCTTTGGCGTGTGTATGTGTTGTAGCGTGCAGACCAAGAGTGGTGCAAAACGCATTTGTAAGGAAGGCCCCGTATTTAAGAAAGAGGATTTGATATGGAAATAAAGCGAGATATGTCGGTGAGCCTCAGTGGTGTGAGGCTCGATAACCCTGTGATACCTGCTAGCGGCTGCTTTGGCTATGGCTATGGTATGAGCGAGTTCTATGATATCAACATTCTGGGCTCCATATCGTTCAAGGGTACCACAAGGGAGGCCCGCTATGGTAACCCACTGCCGAGGGTGGCCGAGTGTAGCGCAGGAATGATTAACTCCGTGGGGCTGCAAAACCCCGGTATTGATGCCGTGATTGCCGAAGAACTGCCCAAAATGAGGGCGGCGTTTCACAAACCGATTATTGCCAACATTAGTGGTTTTTCGATTGATGAGTATGTGGAGTGCTGCGAGAAGATTACGGGCGAGGAGCAGGTGGAGATTATCGAACTCAACGTCAGTTGCCCCAATGTGCACGGTGGAGGTATGAGTTTTGGCACTTCGGCAGAGAGCGTTGCAGAGGTGGTAAAGGCTGTGAAGAGGGTGGTAACAAAACCTCTTTATGTAAAACTCACTCCCAATGTTACCGATATTGTGTCTATTGCCCGTGCAGCAGAAGATGCAGGTGCCGATGGCCTCTGCCTGATAAACACAATGCTCGGTATGAGGATAAATACTGCAACAAGGAAGCCGGTGATTGCCAATGTTATGGGTGGTTTTTCGGGCGCAGCGGTGTTCCCCGTGGCCGTGAGGATGGTACATCAGGTGAGCAAGGCTTGCAGTGTGCCCGTGATTGGTTGCGGAGGTGTGGAAAGTGCAGGCGATGTTGTTGAGATGATGATGGCCGGAGCAACTGCTGTGGAGGTGGGTGCTGCTAACTTGCGTAACCCCTACGCCTGCAAGGAGATAATTGAGGCTCTGCCGGCCGAAATGGAGCGTTTGAAGATTGAAAAATTGAGCGATATAATTGGAATAGTATGACACGAGAGAGAGATGTGATTATTGCGTGCGACTTTGCGTCTGCCGCCGACACGCTTGCCTTCTTGGACAAGTTTGAGAACGAGAGCCGTAAACCATTCCTGAAAATCGGTATGGAACTCTACTATGCCGCAGGTAACGACATTGTGAGGGAGATTAAGCGTAGGGGCCACAAGATTTTCTTGGACCTCAAATTGCACGATATTCCCAACACGGTGAGGAAGGCTATGAAGGTACTTTCGGCTCTGGATGTGGATATGGTCAATGTGCACGCAAGCGGAACTACGGAGATGATGAAGGCTGCAAAAGAGGGCCTCACCAGGGCCGATGGTACAAGGCCTCTGCTTATTGCCGTAACCCAACTGACTTCCACTTCGGAACAGACAATGCAACAAGAGTTGGGTATTGTGGGCACCATTGGCGACACGATTGTCAAGTATGCCCAAAACACTCGTGCTGCGGGGCTTGATGGTGTGGTGTGCTCGCCTTTGGAGGCAGCCATTGTCAAGGGTGCTTGTGGAGATGATTTCCTCACCATTACTCCCGGAATTAGGTTTGCAGACTCGGCCGCCGACGACCAAGTGCGTATCACTACTCCTGCAAGAGCAAAGGAAATTGGCTCGGACTTCATTGTAGTGGGCCGCCCCATTACTGCCGCTGAGGATCCCGTGAAGGCCTACCGTAGGTGTGTGGAAGAGTTTGTGGATTAGGATGTTGAATGGTATAAAAACAAATAGAAGATATGACAACAGAGAAACAGATTGCAGCCGAGTTGCTGAATATTAAAGCAGTGTTTTTGAGCCCCGATGAGCCCTTTACTTGGGCAAGCGGTATTAAGAGCCCAATCTATTGCGATAACCGCCTGATTTTGACCGCACCTGCGGCACGTAAGGTGGTGGAGAATGCCATTGCACAAACCGTTAAGGAGAAATTCCCAGAGGCAGAGGTGCTGATGGGTACAAGCACTGCGGGCATTGCCCACGCTGCCATCGCTGCCGACATCCTCGATATGCCTATGGGCTATGTGAGGGGTAGTGCAAAGGACCACGGTAGAGGCAATCGCATTGAGGGTAGGCTCGAAAAGGGTGCCAAGGTGGTTGTTATTGAAGACCTTATCTCCACGGGCGGTAGCTGTATTGAGGTGGTGGAAGCTCTCCGAGAAGCAGGAGCCGAGGTGCTTGGCGTGGTTAGTATCTTTACCTACGGTATGAAGAAAGGTATTGAACGACTTGCCGCTGCAGACGTTGTGAACTACTCGCTTTCCAACTTCGATACACTTGTTGGTGTGGCTGTGGAGAAGGGCTATATTGCTGCCGAAGATGAGGCAAGACTCAAAAAGTTTATGGCCAATCCCCAGGACGAAAGCTGGATGAATAAGTAGGGAAAAGTTTACTTGAAGTAAACAATTAGCAAAACAAGCATAAAGCAAAATAACATAGATACTTATGAGGCACCTTATTGACCCCACCGATTTGTCGATGCAGGAGTTGGACGAGGTAATCAACTTGGCACTTGACATCATTGACAACAGAGAAAAATATGCAGATGTGTGCAAAGGAAAACAACTTGCAACGCTCTTCTATGAACCCAGCACCCGCACGAGGTTGAGTTTTACCTCCGCAATGATGAGTCTAGGCGGTAATGTGTTGGGTTTTTCGGATGCTAAAAGCTCGTCGGTAAGTAAGGGCGAAACGTGTGCCGATACCACAAAAGTTATCAACTGCTTTGCTGATATCATTGCTATGCGTCACTTTGAGGAGGGAGCAGCATTGGTCGCTGCACTCAATTCCAACATTCCGGTGATTAATGCAGGCGATGGTAGCCACAGCCACCCCACATAAACCCTTACAGACCTTCTTACAATCAAGAGGGAGATTGGACGTTTTGACCACATAACTGTCGGTTTCTGTGGCGATTTGAAGTTTGGTCGCACGGTACACTCTCTCATTAAAGCGCTCTCTCGCTATGAGGGCGTGAAGGTTGTGCTTATTGCTCCTGAGCAGTTGCGTCTGCCAAGCTATATGAAGGATGAGGTGTGTGATAAGCACGGAATGGACTACAAGGAGGTGTCGTCATTGGAGGAAGCAATGGGTGAACTTGACGTACTCTATATGACAAGGGTACAGCAGGAGCGTTTTGATGACCTCGACGAGTATGAACGCTTGAAGGATAGCTTTATCCTTGATGCGGATAAACTCAAAACGGCACAATCGCATATGCGTATCTTGCACCCACTTCCAAGGGTAAACGAAATTGCAGTGGAGGTCGATGCAGACCCGAGGGCTGCCTATTTCCGCCAGGTGGAAAATGGTAAGATTGTGCGTATGGCCCTGATGGTCAAACTGCTCGAATGGGCAAAGGATGATAGTAAAACTCGACCACTGTTGCCCGAAGGAGCAGAGAAAAATACCAGGGTGTGTACCAATCCCAAGTGTATCTCCAATATGGAGAACGTAGAAAGACTGTGTCGTCAGTCGCTCAATGGTGATGGTAAGTGGAGGTGTGTCTATTGCGAGTCGGAGGTGAAATAGAGATATTTTGTTGAAAACTCGTTGAAAAGTCCTATTGGAAGAAGAATAAAATTGGAGTACTTTTGTGTTGTATTTCGACTCTTGGAATAAGATGAAGCAACCTCGCTACATATTGGTTTGTGAGCAGAGTGTCCGAAGGTGGACTTGCAATGATTGCGCGTGCCAAATGGGCCACACTCGAAAGGGGAAGGCTGATGGTGTGTACCTGTGTGCAGAAAGTGTGAGCAAACCCAAGCAGGAGGAGTGTGAAATATAGAATGAGTGTGGCCGCCAAAATAGGATGTTTGGCGGCCACGCTTTTTTAATAATATATAGAGAATCAGTTAGGTAAGAAGCGTATGAAAGTTGGCGTTTTGATGGGCTCGACAAGCGACTGGGGTGTTATGTCGGGTGCTTGTGCTATTTTTGAACAGTTCGGTGTTGAGTATGAAAAGAAGGTCCTCAGCGCACATCGTACACCAGAGGCTTTGGAAGCCTACGTGAGGGATGCAAGGGAGAGAGGATTTGCTGCAATCATAGCAGGTGCAGGTGGTGCTGCCCACTTGGCCGGTGTTGTGGCTGCGTTTACCACACTCCCCGTTATCGGTGTCCCCATTAAATCGCGTTCGCTGGAAGGACTCGACTCGCTGTTGTCGATGGTGCAGATGCCTTCGGGTATACCGGTGGCTACGGTTGGCATCGATGGCGCAAAAAATGCAGCACTATTGGCTGTGGCAATTATGGCTGTTACTGATAAAGAACTCAAAGTGAAACTTGATGAGTTCAGGGCCGAGCAGGCAAGGAAAGTTCTCGAAGCAGAACTTTAAGAGGAATGTGACGCTTGCAAGACAAAGAATAATCACAATCAAAAACATAAGAGAACCCAAACTAATAGAGATGAATACTCACCGCATATTTGTAGAGAAGAGGGAACCCTATAGGGTGGAGGCTGAGAGCCTTCGTCAGGAGCTTAACTCCAACCTTGGACTCAATATCGAAAAACTCCGTCTGTTGTGTGTCTATGACCTTTTTGGTTTCACGGACGAACTCGTAGAGCAGAGCCGCTATCGTGTATTTGGCGAGAGGGCTACCGACACCGTTAGTGATAGTGTTGACTTTGGAGGTATGCCCCACTTGGCCATTGAGTGCCTTCCCGGTCAGTTTGATCAGAGGGCTGCTTCGGCCGAGGACTGTGTGAAACTTCTTTGCCCCACTGCCGAGGTTGAGATTCGTAGTGCAAAGCTCATAATTTTCGACCAAAGCGTAGGCGATGAGGAGTTGGCCAAGATTGCCCGTTATGAGATTAACGCAGTGGAGTCGAGGGAGAAAAACCTCGATATTCTGGCTCCGGCAGAGAGGGCTACTGCCAAACCTGTGGCAAAGTTGGAGGGCTTTTGTGCCATTACAGCAGAGCAGGCCGAGGCATATTGCAAGGAGAAAGGTCTTGCAATGAATGGCGACGATCTGATGGAGGTCGTGAGGTATTTTACTGCGGAGGGTAGGGACCCCAACGAAACAGAGTTGCGTATTTTGGATACCTATTGGAGCGACCACTGTCGCCACACTACCTTTACTACCGAACTGACAGATATTGAGGTAGAGGAGTCGTTTGTGGCCGATGATATCAGGGAGGCTGTTGACCAATGGAAGAGGATCCGCAAGAAGTTGGGACGTGAAGGCAAGAGCCTCTGCCTGATGGACCTCGCTACTATTGGCGCAAGGTATCTGCGTAAGCAGGGACTTTTGGATGACCTCGAACAGAGTGAGGAGAATAATGCGTGCAGTATATATGTGGATGTGGACGTAGACGGCAAACCAGAGCGTTGGCTGTTGCAGTTTAAGAACGAGACCCACAATCACCCCACCGAGATTGAACCCTTTGGTGGTGCTTCGACCTGCTTGGGCGGTGCTATTAGGGACCCGCTGAGTGGTAGGAGCTATGTATATCAGGCAATGAGGGTTACGGGTGCCGGAAATATATATCTTCCCGTAGGAGAAACTATGAAGGGCAAACTGCCCCAAAGGGTTATTTCGTTGCGTGCAGCAGCGGGCTACTCTTCCTATGGTAACCAGATTGGCCTTGCCACTACCCACGTGAGGGAGATTTACCACCCCGATTATGTGGCCAAACGCTTGGAAGTTGGTGCCGTTGTTGGTGCTGTGAAGGCCTCGGATGTTAGGCGTGAGAGGCCCGTGGCTGGTGATGTTATTTTGATGTTTGGTGGCCGCACGGGTAGGGATGGCATCGGTGGTGCAACCGGCTCGTCGAAAGAGCACAACCTCTCGTCGTTGGAAGAGTGCGGTAGTGAGGTGCAGAAAGGTAACGCACCCGAGGAGAGGAAAATCGCAAGGTTGTTCCGCCGTCCGGAGGTTACCCGACTGATTAAGAAGTCGAACGACTTTGGTGCAGGTGGTGTGAGCGTGGCCATTGGTGAGTTGACCGATGGTCTGGATATCTATCTTGATAGGGTGCCTACCAAATATAGTGGTCTTAATGCTACCGAGTTGGCTATCAGCGAGTCGCAGGAGCGTATGTCGGTAGTTGTGGAGGCCAAAGATAGGGCCGAGTTTGAGGCCTATTGTAAGGAGGAGAACATTGAGGTGACACACGTTGCAAATGTGACCGATAGGGGCCGAATGAGAATGTTCTACGGTGAGGACGTTGTGGCCGATTTGAGTAGGGAGTTTATTGATTCGGCAGGTGCCAAACACTATGCAAAAGTTGTTGTTGGTGCTGTGGAAGAGAAAAACCCCTTTGAGAGAGAGGTAGAGGGCGAGGGCGTTAAGGAGAAAATTCTCAACATTCTGGCTGATGACAATGTTACCTCGCAGAAGGGCCTTATCGAGATGTTCGATTCGAGCATTGGCGCTAGCACTGTGTTGATGCCATTTGGTGGTAAAACACAGCAGACCGAGGCACAGGTGAGTGTGCAGAAGTTGCCCGTGGGTAACCACACGACCAATACGGCAAGTATGATGTCCTATGGCTTTAATCCCTATTTGAGCAGTTGGAGTCCCTACCACGGCGCAGCTTACGCAGTGGTTGATGCAGTGGCCAAGGCTGTGGCAGCAGGTGCCGAGTATGATAAGATGAGATTCTCCTATCAGGAGTACTTCGAGAAGATGACTTCGCCCACCGCTTGGGGTAAACCTCTGGCTGCCTTGCTGGGTGCATTGAGGATGCAGGTGGCGCTGGGCTTGCCTTCGATTGGAGGTAAGGACTCAATGAGTGGAACCTTTGCGGATATCAATGTTCCGCCCACGCTGATTGCCTTCGGTGTGGCAGCTGTGGATAGCAGAATCGTCATCAGTCCCGAGTTTAAGAAGGCGGGGAACTATATCTACCTTGTACGCCACAATCCGTTGGATGGATATATGCCCAATACGGTAGAGTTGGTGGATAACTTTGAGATTGTACGCCATAAAATTTTCAGCGGAGCCATCGTTTCGGCATACGCAGTTGGCTTTGGTGGTATCGGTGAAGCACTCTCGAAGATGACCTTTGGTAACCGAGTTGGTGCCGAGGTTGTGATGAATGAGAAGGAGCTCTTCGACTGGCTCTATGGCTCGATTGTGATCGAGAGCAATAGGCCGCTTGATTATCCCAATGTGGAACTGCTCGGACGCACCGTGGAGGCCGAAAGCCTGACTATTAACGGCGAGAGTGTACCAATTGAGCAACTCTATGAGGCTAACCGTAAACGCTTTACGGAGGTTTATGCCGACCGTAGCGGAGTTGTGGGTAAGGTTGAGAATGCCACTTCGGGTAAGAATACAACTCGCTATGAGGGTGAGGCTGTGGAGAATCCTGTGGTATATCTTCCCGTATTCCCCGGTACGAACTGCGACTACGATATGGCAAAAGCATTTGATAGGGAGGGCGCAAAGGTGAGGACTTCGGTGTTCTGCAACCTTACGGCCGAGGATATCGAGAACTCTACGGCACAAATGGCAGAGGAGATTGATGGTTGCCACATCTTGGCCATTAGCGGTGGTTTCTCGGCCGGTGACGAGCCCGATGGTAGTGGTAAGTTTATTGCCAGTGTGTTGCAGAACGAAAAGGTTAAGAGTGCCATTGAACGCCTGCTCGCAAGGGGTGGCCTTGTGCTGGGTATCTGCAATGGTTTCCAGGCATTGGTTAAGTCGGGTTTGCTGCCCTATGGTAAGATTGGCGATTTGAGGCCCGATTCGCCCACGTTGTTCCGCAACGACATCAACCGTCATATCTCGCAGATCGTATCGACGAGGGTTGCATCGGTAGCTTCGCCTTGGTTGGAGGGCTTCGAGGTGGGACAACTCCACTCGGTGGCTGCTTCGCACGGCGAGGGTAAATTTGTGGCTAATGCAGAGTTGGCTGCCGAATTGAGGAAGAATGGCCAGATTGCTTTCCAATATGCAGATGCAGAGGGTAATGCCACGATGTCTTCGCCCGAGAATCCCAATGGCTCAACAGAAGCTATTGAGGGAATATGCTCGCCCGATGGTCGTATCTTGGGTAAGATGGGACACTCGGAGCGTTGGGGAGAGGGGCTGATGAAGAACATCGCAGGCGATAAGAACCAAAACCTCTTCCGCAATGCAGTGAACTATTTTAGGAAGAAATAAATATATTAGTATAAACTCATAAAAATCAGGTAATATGAAACAGTTAGAGATGCTCTATGAGGGCAAAGCAAAACAGGTGTACGCAACTGACGAAGCAGACAAGGTTATTATCCACTACAAGGATGCCGCAACCGCTTTTAATAACATCAAGAAGGCAACTATTGCAAATAAAGGTGTGCTGAACAATGAGATTTCGACCATCATTTTCCACAAACTCCGCGAGGCTGGTATCCCCACTCACTATGTGGAGACTCTCAACGATAGGGATCAGGTTTGCTTGAAAGTGTCGATTGTACCTCTGGAGGTTATCGTTCGTAATGTGATTGCCGGCTCGATGGCTAAACGCCTCGGCATTGAGGAGGGTACTCAGGCTCCCAATACCATCTTTGAGATTTGCTATAAGGACGATGCACTTGGTGATCCCCTGATTAACGACCACCACGCTGTTGCGCTGGGTGCTGCAACCTATGAGGAGTTGGCTGAGATTTATGACCTTACGGCTCGTATCAATAAGGTGCTGATTGATATGTTTGCACAAATCAATATCCGCCTTGTGGACTTTAAGATTGAGTTCGGTAAAACAGCTGATGGTAAGATTGTTTTGGCTGACGAGATTAGCCCCGATACTTGCCGCTTGTGGGATGCCGATACCAACGAGAAACTCGACAAGGACCGTTTCCGTAGGGATATGGGCAAGGTGATTGAGGCCTACGAGGAGATTAACGCAAGGCTTAACAGCATTAAATAAGTCAACCAAACAAGAGAGGATGAACTCCAAGGAGAATAATATTGTAGGTGGCAGAGAATTGCACGAAGAGTGTGGTGTCTTTGGCATCTATGGTGCAGCCGACGCTGCCAACATTACATACTACGGCCTTCATGCCCTGCAACACAGAGGACAGGAGGGCTGTGGTATTGTGTGTGCCGATGGCGATAAGTTGCAGTATATCAAAGGACCAGGCTTGGTCAATAGTGTATTCAATGAGGATAACCTCACCACACTAAAAGGTGATATTGCAGTGGGGCAGGTGCTTTACACGACGGCCGGAGGTGGTGGTGTGGAGAATATCCAACCCATCGTTTTCCGTCACAGCACGGGTGATTTCGCAATTTCCTATAATGGTAATTTGGTTAATGCTACTCGCTTGAAGAAATATTTGGAATCGAAGGGTAGCCTTTTTCTGACTACTTCTGATTGCGAAATTATTGCCAACCTTATTAAAAAGGACACTACCAAAAAGGGCCAACAAGATAGGATACACGCTATTATGGATGCGCTTAACATGGTAGAGGGCGCATTCGCGTTCCTCATTATGACGGGTAAACGTATCTATGCGTGCAGGGATAAGTATGGTCTGAAACCACTTTCGCTCGGCCGCCTGGAAGATGGTAGCTGGGTGGTGGCAAGCGAAACTTGTGCCTTTGAGGTCATTGGTGCCGAGTTCGTGAGGGATGTGGAGCCGGGCGAGATTGTTACGATTGACCACCACGGTATTCGTAGCAACCACTTTTCGGCCTACAAACACCACAAAATGTGTTCTATGGAGTATATCTACTTTGCACGCCCCGATAGTGATATTGATGGGTGCAATGTACACGCGTTCCGTAAGGAGAGCGGAAGGTTGCTCTATCGTGAAGCACCTGCCGATGCAGATATAGTTATTGGTGTGCCCGATTCGAGTTTGAGTGCTGCCATTGGCTATGCCGAGGAGAGCGGTATCCCATATGAAATGGGACTCGTGAAGAGCAAATATGTGGCTCGTACTTTCATCCAACCCTCGCAGATAATGAGGGAAAAGGGTGTGAGAATGAAATTGTCGGCAGTGAGCAGTATCGTAAGGGGCAAGAGAGTTGTGATGGTGGACGACTCCATCGTGAGGGGTACAACCTCGGCTCGTATCGTTAGGCTTTTGAAGGAGGCAGGCGCAACCGAGGTGCACGTTCGCATCGCAAGCCCCACAATGAAACACCCCTGTTTCTATGGTGTGGACACATCAACCTACGAAGAGCTCATCTCGGCCAACTACGACGTGGAGCAGGTGAGAGAAAAAATAGAGGCAACATCTTTGGCTTTTCTCTCGCCCGAGTCGCTGATGAAAGCGGGAGGTAGGTGCGAGCTTTGTATGGCTTGCTTCGATGGAAACTATCCTACGGACCTCTACCAAACGGACGAGGAAAAGACTCGTTATAAAAGATACCAGATTAAGGCAAAATAAAACATAAGTATATATATGGCAAAGAGTTATGAGGCTTCGGGTGTAAACCTTGAAGCAGGTTATGAGGTTGTCAGCCGCATCAAAAAACACGTTGCATCGACCGTGAGGAAGGGCTCGATGGGTAATATTGGCTCGTTTGGCGGAATGTTCGACTTGGGCGAACTTGGCTATGAGCACCCTGTGTTGGTTAGCGGTACGGATGGCGTGGGTACGAAACTTAAAATCGCTTTTGCGATGGACAAACACGATACCATAGGTATTGATGCTGTGGCAATGTGTGTGAACGATGTGCTGGCCCAAGGTGCCGAGCCACTGATTTTCCTCGACTATGTGGCTGTTGGTAAGAACCATCCCGCAGTGGTGGAAGCTATTGTGGCAGGTGTGGCAGAGGGTTGCCGTCAGGCTGGTTGCGCACTTGTTGGTGGCGAGACGGCCGAAATGCCCGGTATGTATGACGAGGATGACTACGATATTGCAGGCTTCACTGTCGGTGCTGTTGAAAAGAGCAAACTCATTGATTGCTCCAAAGTTGCAGTGGGCGATGTGCTTGTAGGTATTGCTTCGAGCGGTGTTCACTCCAATGGTTTTAGTCTTGTGAGGAAGATTGTAAGCGATAACGGCCTTAAATTGGACGAAAAATATGACCTCACCGGCGAGCAGACGCTGGGAGAAATGCTCCTCACGCCTACCAAAATATACGTTAAACAGGTGCATAAAGTACTCGCCGAAGTGGATGTTCACGGCATTGCACACATCACCGGCGGTGGCTTTGATGAGAACATTCCTCGTATCCTCAAAGAGGGACAAGGCGTAGAGGTTAAGGAGGGTAGTTGGGAAATATTACCCGTCTTCCGCTTGCTGGAACAATATGGTGGCGTACCACACAGGGAGATGTTCAACATCTTCAATATGGGTGTGGGTATGGTGCTGGCCGTAGCCGAAGAGGACGCACAGAGGACGATTGAGATATTGACCGAGTGTGGAGAGAAGGCAAGCGTGATTGGTCGTATTGTCGAAGGCGAAGGCGTAAAAATATTGTAATGAGGCGATTGGCAGTATTCGCAAGTGGCAACGGAGCTAACTTTGAGGCCATAGTGGAGGGGTGTCGTAGCGGTGTAATCGGTAATGCCGAGGTGGTGCTGTGTGTGTGCGACAAGCCCGAAGCGTATGTCGTGGAGAGGGCCGAGAGGTTGGGAGTTGGGAAACTTGTATTCACGCCAAAGGACTACGCCTCCAAGAGCGACTACGAGAAGGAAATTGCCGATGTGATGGATTCGCTGGGCATTGACCTTGTGTGTCTTGCAGGCTATATGCGCATCGTAGGAGAGGAGTTGCTGGGTAGGTATGGCGGAAGGATTATTAATATCCACCCATCGCTACTACCCGCCTTCCCGGGTGTGGGAGCCATCAGAGCTGCATTTGAGTATGGTGTGAAGGTCTATGGTGTGACAATCCACGAAGTGGACTCGTCGCTCGACGGAGGAAAAATACTTTCGCAAGTGGCCATACCATATGAAGGTGCAGACTTCGAGGAACTAAAAACCGAAATACACAAGGCCGAACACAAACTTTATACAGAAACGATAAACAAAATTTTAGCATAAAAATACAATAAATATAGGAGAAAGAACAATGAGAGCATTAGTTAGTGTTAGCGACAAGAGGGGAGTGGTCGAGTTTGCCACCGCTCTGAGCGAAATGGGTTTTGAGATTATTTCCACAAGCGGCACACTCGCTGCATTGAGGAATAGCGGATTGAAGGTTACGAACATTAGTGACGTTACCGGCTTCCCAGAAATCTGCGAGGGACGTGTAAAAACCCTTCACCCCAAGGTGCACGGCGGTCTGTTGGCCCGCAGGGATAAAGAGGACCATATGGCACAACTCGCAGAGAATGAAATTGAAACCATCGACCTCGTGTGCGTTAACCTCTATCCTTTCGAGGCTACTATTGCTAAAGAGGGCGTAACAATGGAGGAGGCTGTTGAGAATATCGACATCGGTGGCCCCTCGATGTTGCGTAGTGCTGCTAAAAACTATGCCTCCGTGACGGTAGTGTGTGACCCCGACGACTATGCCAAAGTGTTGGAGGAGATTAAGGCAGATGGTAATACCTCGCTCGAAACGAGGCTCGCTCTGTCGGCTAAGGCATACACCCACACAGCTCTCTATGACAGCTGCATCGCAACCTATATGCGTAAGGCGGCAGGTCTGAACGAAAAATTGTTCCTCTCATTTGATAAAGCACAAGACCTTCGCTATGGCGAGAACCCCCACCAAGCAGCCACCTTCTACCGCGCAGGTAAGGAGGTTTCCTACTCGGTGGCTCACGCTAAACAGTTGGGTGGTAAGGAACTCTCCTATAATAATATTCAGGATGCAAACGCAGCTCTCTGCATCGCAAGGGAGTATAGCGAGCCTTTCTGTGTAGGCCTCAAACATATGAATCCCTGCGGAGCTGCTGTGGGTGCCGATTTGAAAGAGGCTTGGACGAAAGCTTACGAGGCCGATAAAGTTAGTATCTATGGCGGTATTGTGGCCGTAAACCGTCCTTTGACTGGCGAGGTTGCCGAGATGATGAAACCCATCTTCTTGGAGATTGTTATGGCTCCTTCGTTTGAGCCCGAAGCACTTGAAGTGTTTGCATCGAAGAAGAATCTCAGGCTGTTGGAGGTTAAGATGGATAATGTGAAAGAACCACAACCTCAATATGTTGGCGTAAATGGAGGCTTGCTTGTGCAGGCTGCGGACGTGGATTGCAAAGAGGTCGTGGAGGATATGTGCGTAACCGAGAGGAAGCCCTCGCAGGAGGAGTTGGTTGACTTGAACTTCGGTTGGAGGGTTGTTAAGCACGTTAAGTCCAACGCCATTGTGGTTGTGAAGAATGGTGCAACCGCAGGTGTGGGCGCAGGCCAGATGAATAGGGTCGGCTCGGCAGAGATTGCACTCGAACAGGCAAAAGCAGCAGGACACACCGAGGGCCTGGTGTTGGCAAGCGATGGTTTCTTGCCTTTTGATGACACTGTGGAGTTGGCTTCGAAATATGGCGTTGTGGCTATCGTACAGCCCGGTGGTAGCATTCGTGATGAGGACGCTATCAAGAAGGCTAATGAGAAGGGTATTGCAATGCTCTTTACAGGTATGCGCCACTTCAAACACTAAACCACTATATAATAGTATAGGTATATGAACGGAGAGAAACGAGTACTTGTTGTGGGTAGCGGTGGTAGGTGCCACGCCATTGTGGATGCTTTGAGCCGCTCGCCACAAGTGGGCAAAATATATTGCGCACCGGGTAATGCGGGTATCGCCCAGCAGGCCGAGTGTGTGGCTATCGGAGTGGAAAATGTGGATGCTCTGGTGGAGTTTGCAAAGAACGAAAAGATTGATTTGGCAGTCATTGGCCCCGAGGCGGCACTTGCTGTTGGTGTGGTTAATGCCTTCAAGGAGAATGGTTTGAGGGCGTTTGGTCCAACCAAAGAGGCAGCACAGATTGAGAGTAGCAAGGAGTTTGCCAAGAGGTTGATGGCTAAATATGAGATTCCTACGGCTGGCTATGAGGCTTTCTCGGACTACGAGGGTGCGTGGGAGTATGTAAAGGCACGTCCACTGCCAGCTGTGATAAAGTATGATGGTCTGGCAGCAGGTAAGGGTGTTGTGGTGGCTGAGAGTTACGAGGATGCCGAGGCTGCTTTGCGTGATATGCTGCTGGATGAGAGCTTTGGTGGTGGTAGGGTAGTTGTGGAGGACTTCTTGGATGGCCCCGAGTTCTCGTTTATGTGCGTTGTGTCGGGCGAGAAGGTCTATCCGTTGGCTATGGCGCAAGACCACAAGAGGGCTTATGATGGTGACAAGGGCCCCAATACGGGCGGTATGGGTGCATATTCTCCCGTGCCTTTTGTTACGGAGGAGGTTGAGAAGTTCGCTTTGGAGAAGATTATGCGTCCCACAGCAAAGGCTATGGTGGCTGAGGGTGTACCATTTGTGGGAGTTCTCTATGGTGGTCTTATTCTGACAAATGAGGGCCCCAAGGTTATTGAGTTTAATGCGAGGTTTGGTGATCCCGAAACGGAGGTTGTCCTGCCACGTTTGAAGAGCGATATTTATGCCCTCTTTGACGCTGCTATCGATGGCAGGGATTGCGCTACGGAGTGGAGCGAGGAGGCTTTGCTGGGCGTGGTGATGGCTTCGAAAGGCTATCCTGGTAGTTATGCCAAAGGCGCTGTGATTGAAGGTGTTGAAGGCTTGCAGTCGAAAGCGTACCATATGGGTACGGCACAAAAAGATGGCAAACTCGTGACTGCCGGCGGTAGGGTGTTGATGGTTGTCGGCAGGGGTAAAACCCTTGCAGAGGCGAAAGCAATGGCCGAAAGGGATTGTGCACAGATTGAGTGCGAAAATCTCTTCTATCGCAAGGATATCGGACATAAGGTTTTGGATTAAATTATAAGTTAATAGATATGATTATCAGCGGAAAAGATTTGGCAGTCGAGGTAAAACAAGAGGTTGCCGAAAAGGTGAAAATCTATGCCGAACAATATGGCCGTCCGCCACACTTGGTGGTGATTTTGGTGGGCGAAAACCCTGCAAGCGTCTCCTATGTGGCAGGCAAGGGTAGGGATGCTGAGGAGGTTGGATTTAAGAATACCACCATCCGTAAGCCCGAGAGCATTACGGAGGAGGAACTTCTGGGGCTGATTGCCGAACTCAATGCAGATGACAGCGTGGATGGCTTGTTGGTGCAACTTCCTTTGCCCAAACACATTAGCGAGTCGAAGGTGATTGAAGCTATCAGTAAAGAGAAGGATGTGGATGGTTTCCACCCCCTGAATGTAGCCTCTTTGTGGCAGAAGTTACCATGTTTGTTGCCTTGTACCCCCAAGGGAATTATTAAACTGCTTGATAAGGCCGGTGTACAGATTGAGGGCAAAAAGGCAGTGGTGATTGGTAGGAGCAACATCGTAGGCCTACCCGTGTCGAAGTTGCTGCTCGATAGGAACGCAACGGTTACCATTGCACACAGCCGCACCAAAAACCTTGCACAAGTGGCCTCCGAGGCCGATATTTTGGTTGTTGCCATCGGTAAACCACTGTTCGTTACGGCAGATATGGTAGGAGAAGGAGCTGCTGTGATTGATGTGGGCGTGAACCGCCACCCCGTAACGGGCAAATTGTGTGGCGATGTTGACTTTGAGGCGTGCAAAGATAAAGCCTCGGTTATCACCCCTGTACCTGGTGGCGTAGGTCCAATGACTAGGGCCTGCCTGATGGAGAATACTTTGGAATGTTACCTTAATAAAATGACCAAATAGGAGATATGATTGAGAGATATGGGCGCGAGGTGATGCGCCAAGTTTGGACCGAAGAGAATAAGTTTAACGCCTATTTGAAGGTGGAACTCCTTGCTGCCGAGGCTTGGAGAGAGTTGGGTGTTGTACCCGCTGAGGATGTGGTAAAACTCTGGGAGAAAGCCACTTTTGACATTGAGCGCATCAAGGAGATTGAACTCCAAACAAGGCACGACATTGTTGCCTTCACTCGTGCGGTGAGCGAGTCGCTGGGCGAGGAGCGCAAATGGGTACACTATGGCCTTACGAGTACGGACGTGGTGGATACCGCCAACGGTTACCTCTTCTCGCAGGCTAACAAGATTATTGCAGAGGACCTTGAAAAGTTCGTTGCTGTGCTGAAAAAACAGGCCCTCAGGTTCAAATACACTCCCTGCATCGGCCGTACCCACGGTATCCACGCCGACATCACTTCGTTTGGTCTGAAATGGGTGTTGTGGTATGAGGAGATGCAGCGCAACATCAAACGCTTCAAGGAGGCTGCACACGGTGTGGAGGTTGGTAAGATTAGCGGTGCTGTGGGCAACTTTGCCAACATTCCTCCATTTGTTCAGGACTATGTGTGTGAGAAGTTGGGCATCGATAGTGCCAATGTCTCCACACAGGTAATCCAGAGGGATAGGCACGCATATTATATGGCCACTCTTGCTGTGATTGGTGCATCGTTGGAGCAGATGGCAATGGAGATTCGTAGCTTGCAGCGCACCGAGGTACACGAGGTGGAGGAGTCATTCGGTAAGGGCCAAAAGGGGTCGAGCGCAATGCCCCACAAACGTAACCCCATCAGTAGCGAGAATATTTGTGGTTGCGCAAGGGTACTGCGTGGATATATGGCCACCGCATACGAGAATGTGGCTCTGTGGCACGAGAGGGACATTTCGCACTCCGCAACCGAGCGTATCATTATGCCCGACGCAACCATCCTGTTGGACTATATGCTCAACCGTATGATGGGCATTTTGGAAAACCTTGTGGTATTTGAGGAGCAGATGAAGGCAAATATCTACCGCACCAATGGTGTGATTTTTGCCCAGAGAGTTATGAATGCTCTGATTGACAAGGGCTTTGCAAGGGAGAAGGCATACGACACCGTTCAGCCTGTTGCTATGAGGGCAATGAGCGAGGGGGCTGCCTATCTTGACCTCTTAAAGGAGGAACCCACCGTTAAGGCTACACTTACAACCGAGGAGTTGGAGGGTTGCTTTACGTTGGAGTATTATATGAAAAATGTGGACTTTATTTATAAACGCAATAAAATCGAAGAGTAGGGTATGTCAGAGAGGTTAGTAGTCATCGGCTCGCAATGGGGCGATGAGGGAAAAGGTAAGATTACCGACTATTTTGCTTGTAAGGCCGATATGGTTGTGCGCTATCAGGGCGGTAACAATGCAGGCCACACGGTGGTTTTTGATGGACACAAATACTCCTTGCAGAGTATTCCTTCGGGTATTTTCAATCCCAAGACGGTGAATGTTATGGCCAATGGTATGGTCGTAAATCCCGTGTCGGTCATTGCCGAGTTGGAGAGACTCCACTCGCAGGGTATCACCGACTATCAACTCTATATCTCCGACCGTGCTGCAATGGTTATGCCTTGGCACTCGGCTCTGGATGGTGCCTACGAGGCTCTGAAGGGTGGCGCACAAATCGGCACCACCAAGAAGGGTATCGGTCCCGCTTACTCGGATAAGTACAGCAGGGTGGGCCTCCGTGTGGGCGACTTGTTGGAGCCGGAGTACTTTGCAGAGAGGTTGCAGGGTGCTTTGGAGGAGAAGAATATGGAACTGAAAATGCTCGGTCTGGAAACATTCGATTTCGACCAAGTGTATGCACAGTATATGGACATTGCCTCCAAAATCGGTCATATGATTTGCGACACTTCGGCACTGATTAACAAGGCTTTGGAGAGCGATGCGAAAGTGCTCTTTGAGGGCGCACAGGGTATGATGTTGTGCATTGACCACGGTACCTATCCCTACGTTACCTCGTCGACTCCCTCGTCGGCAAGTGTGCCTGTGGGTGCAGGTGTGTCGCCAAAGTGGATTGACAATGTGTTGGGTGTTGCAAAAGCATACTGCACAAGGGTAGGAGAGGGCCCATTCCCCACCGAACTCTTCGACCAGAGGGCAATAGACATTCGTGAGAGGGGCCACGAGTATGGTACCGTTACGGGCCGTCCCCGCAGGGTGGGTTGGTTTGATGCAGTGGTGGCACGCTATGTAAGCAGGTTGGCAGGCATTGACAACTGGGCCCTGATGTTGTTTGATGTGCTTTCGGGCCTCGATAAGGTGTGCATCTGTACGGGCTATGAGTTGGACGGAGAGATTATTGACAACCCGCCTGCAACCATCGCTCGCCTTGCTCGTTGCAAACCCGTGCTCATTGAGTTGGATGGCTGGAAGGAGGATATCTCGGATGTGAAGGAGTTTGATGCTCTGCCCGAGGCTGCTAAGGCTTATGTTCGCAAGATTGAGGAGGTTACGGGTGTTAAGGTGGGTATCATCTCTGTTGGTGCCGACCGCAGCAAGACCATTATCATCGACGAGAAGTTGAAGAAATTTTAATTAAAAAGTAGATAGATATGTCGTTTATTGAAGAGAAAATCGTTCAGGAAGGTGTAACCTTTGATGACGTACTGCTAATCCCCGCCTACTCGGAGGTAACTCCCAATATGGTGTCACTCGGTAGCCGTTTTTCGCGCAATATTCGTCTGAATATTCCCATCGTGTCGGCGGCTATGGATACTGTAACCGAGGCAGCAATGGCAATTGCCATCGCTCGCGAGGGTGGTATTGGTGTGATCCACAAAAATATGTCCATCGCTGCACAGGCTGCACAGGTGAGGAAAGTGAAGAGGGCAGAGAGCGGTATGATTTACGACCCCGTTACCATCTCGAAGGAGTCGACCGTTGGTGATGCACTGCAACTGATGAAGGAGAATCGCATCGGTGGTATCCCCGTGGTGGATGCCGAAAATAGGCTCATTGGTATTGTTACCAACCGAGATTTGAGGTTCCAGACCGATATGTTGCTCCCCATTGCCGAGGTGATGACCTGCGACAGACTCGTTACGACCAACAATCCCAACCTCTCGGAGGCATCGCAGATTTTGCTCAAAAACAAAATTGAGAAGTTGCCCGTAGTGGATGAGGATATGCACCTGATTGGTCTGATTACCTATCGTGATATTACCAAGATTCAGGACTACCCAAATGCTTGCAAGGACGACAAGGGTCGCTTGAGGGTTGCCGCAGGTGTGGGCGTTACGGCCGACACTCTGCAAAGGGTAGAGGCTTTGGTGGAGGCTGGCGTGGATGCAGTGGTTATCGACACCGCACACGGCCACTCGGCAAACGTAACCCGCACACTGAAAGCTGTTAAGGAGGCATTCCCACAGATTGATGTGGTGGTTGGTAATATTGCCACTGCCGAGGCTGCCGAGTTCCTCATCAAGGCAGGTGCCGATGGTATCAAAGTGGGTATCGGTCCTGGCTCCATCTGTACCACCCGTATCGTTGCAGGTGTGGGTGTGCCACAGTTGAGCGCAATTTTCAACGCTGCACAAGTGGCTCACAAATACGACGTACCTGTGATTGCCGACGGTGGTTTGCGCTATTCGGGCGATGTTGTGAAGGCCATTGCCGCAGGTGGCGACAGCGTGATGATGGGCTCGATGCTGGCAGGCGTGGAGGAGTCGCCCGGTGAGACGATTATCTACAATGGCCGTAAGTTCAAATCCTACCGTGGTATGGGCTCCATTGAGGCCATGCAGGCAGGCTCGAAGGATAGGTACTTCCAGAGCGACAAGTGCGACTCCAATAAGTTTGTACCGGAGGGTATTGTGGCCCGAGTGCCTTATAAGGGTACTTTGAGCGAGACCATCTACCAACTCATTGGTGGTTTGCGCTCGGGTATGGGCTATTGCGGTGCAAAGGATATCGACGCTCTGCACGAGGCTAAGTTTGTGAAGATTACTTCGGCTGCTGTGGTTGAGAACCACCCCCACGATGTGACCATCACCAAGGAAGCCCCCAACTACACTCGTGGCGAGTAGTGTGTTAATTTTAAAATTCAGAATTTAAAATAATCAAAACTCTATGAAACAGGATATGATTGTAATTTTAGACCTTGGTAGTCACCACAATACGGTGCTTGCAAGGGCTATCCGTGCGCTGGGAGTTTATAGCGAGATTTATCCCCACGACATCACCGCTGAGGAGTTGAAAGCACTGCCTGGTGTTAAGGGTGTGATTATCAACGGCGGAGAGAATAATGTAGTGGATGGTGTGGCGATTGATGTTCACCCCGAAATCTACAAGACAGGCTTGCCTATTATCGCCGCAGGCCACGACAAGGCTCTCTGCGAGGTTAAGTTGCCGGAGTTTACGGCCGACGAGGAGGCCATAAAAGAGGCCGTAAAGGGCTTTGTGTTTGATACTTGCGGTGCTGAGGCCAACTGGAATATGACAAACTTTATTAGCGACCAAGTGGAACTTATCCGCCAGCAGGTGGGCGACAAGAAAGTGCTGTTGGCCCTTTCGGGTGGTGTTGACTCTTCGGTGGTAGCAGCATTGCTGTTGAAAGCTATTGGAGATAATTTGGTGTGCGTTCACGTCAACCACGGCTTGATGCGTAAGGGCGAGAGTGAAGCCGTAATTGAAGTGTTCGGCAAACAACTCCGCGCCAACCTCGTATATGTTGATGCCACCGATCGCTTCCTCTCCAAATTGGAGGGTGTGGAGGACCCCGAGCAGAAACGCAAAATTATAGGTGGCGAGTTCATCCGAGTGTTCGAGGAGGAGGCTCGCAAGTTGGACGGCATCGACTTCCTCGGTCAGGGTACCATCTATCCCGACATTGTGGAGAGCGGTACCAAAACTGCCAAGATGGTTAAGTCGCACCACAACGTGGGTGGCCTGCCCGACGATATGCAGTTCGGCCTCGTGGAGCCCCTCAAACAGCTCTTCAAGGACGAGGTGAGGGCTTGTGGTGTGGAACTCGGCCTGCCCTACGAGATGGTCTATCGTCAGCCATTCCCCGGCCCCGGTTTGGGCGTTAGGTGCTTGGGCGCTATCACTCGTGATAGGTTGGAGGCCGTAAGGGAGAGCGATGCCATTCTGCGTGAGGAGTTTGCGCTGGCCGGTCTGGATAAGAAGGTTTGGCAGTACTTTACCATAGTGCCCGACTTCAAATCGGTAGGCGTGAGGAACAATGCTCGCTCGTATGATTGGCCCGTGATTATCCGTGCCGTCAACACCATTGACGCGATGACCGCAACCATTGAGCACATCGATTGGGCCATTTTGGACAAGATTACAAGGCGCATTTTGGCCGAGGTGCCCAACGTCAACAGGGTATGCTACGATATGTCGCCGAAGCCATCGGCTACCATCGAGTGGGAATAAAAAAGCGTATATAGCGGGCAACCGCTGTGTTGCACTGCGATAAACCACCTCCTCATTTTACGTTCAGTAAACTACGGAGGTGGTTTTCTTGTGCGCCTTGCATTTCTCTCACTATATGCGCTTTTTCGCTTTCGGGCGTAAGGCTAATGGTCAATAGCTAATAGCTAACGGCAAAAAAACAACTCTCGGGTAATCTTTTCGTTACCCGAGAGTTCTTTTTGTGTGTCAATGAACCGAAGATTAGATGAGGTTCAACTCCTTTTTCATTCTCTCAATCTTGGCATCCAGCGAAGCCGAAACGGCGTCGTAGTCGGCAAGCGATGCAAGAGGCTCCTTCACGCCAAAGTAGAACTTAATCTTAGGCTCCGTTCCGCTGGGACGAATCGAAAGAATGGTGCCATCGGCAGTGAGATATTGGAGCACGTTGCTCTTGTCGCTCTCCAAAGGCAATACCTCGCCCGAAGCGGGATTGAGGATGGTGAGTGCCTGATAGTCCTTAATCGCAACGATGGGCGAGCCACAGATGTCCTTGGGAGGATTGGCGCGGAAGTCGACCATCATCTGTTTAATCTCTGCGGCACCCTCCTGACCTTTACGTACTACCGATACAAGGCCCTCTTTGTAGAACCCATACTCAACGTAGAGCTCCTTGATGAGTTTATAGAGAGTTGTTCCGATGCTCTTTGCCCAAGCGGCAGCCTCGGCAGCCAACGAACAAGCCGACACGCCATCTTTATCGCGCAAGAACGAGCCGGCCAAGAAACCAAAGCTCTCCTCGCCCCCACCAATATATACTTTACCCTTGGCCTCCTCGGCACGGATAACCTTGGCAATGTTCTTGAAACCGGTCAGGCAGTCGAAGTACTCCACGCCGAAACTCTTGGCTACGTCGGCCATCATCTCGCTCGTTACGATGGTCTTAACGATGTACTGCTTGCCATCCAACATGCCGTTCTCTTTCCAGCGGCGGCACATATAGTAGGTGAGCAGCACACAGGTCTGGTTGCCATTAAGAAGTACATAGTTGCCCTCCTCGTCGGGAACAGCAATGCCGATACGGTCGCTATCGGGGTCGGTGGCCATCACAATCTCGGCGCCCACCTTGCGACCCAACTCAATGGCCATACGCATTGTGGTCCTCTCCTCGGGGTTGGGCGACTCCACGGTGGGGAAGTTGCCGTCAACGCTCATTTGCTCCTCCACACAGTGGATGTTCTTGAAACCATAGTTGCGCAACGAAGCAGGCACGAGTACACGTCCGCAACCGTGAATGGGAGTATAGACGATGCTCATATCGCTATATTGCTCGGCGGCAGCGGGCGAGAGGGAAAGCGACTTAACCCTTTCGAGGTAGATTTTGTCGAACTCCTCGCCAATAATCTCGATGTTCTCGGGGTGCAAGCCACAGATGATTTGGTCAACGGAGGTGATCTTGTTCACCTCGTCGATGATGTTCTTGTCGTGGGGTGCGATAACCTGCGAGCCATCCTCCCAATAGGCTTTGTAGCCGTTGTACTCACGAGGGTTGTGCGAAGCGGTAACCATTACACCGCTCTTGCAGCCAAGCTCGCGGATTGCAAAACTCAACTCCGGGGTGGGGCGCAACGACTCAAAAAGGTATACTTTGAAGCCATTGGAGGCGAAAATGTCGGCTGTGCGCTCGGCAAATTCACGGCTGAAATTACGGCAGTCGTGGCTTACGGCTACTTTGATTTCCTCTCCTTCAAAACACATTTTAAGGTAATTAGCAAGGCCTTGTGTGGCCATGCCAACGGTGTATACGTTCATACGGTTGGTACCCACGCCAAGGATACCTCTCAGACCACCTGTGCCGAATTCGAGGTCCTGATAGAAACTCTCCGAAAGCTCTTTTGGATCGTTGGCCATCATCTCACGAATGGTCTGTTTTGTCTGCTCGTCATAATTTCCATCGAGCCACTTTTGGGCTCGGTCAAGGATATACTGCTCCATAATAAATAAAGTGTATGTTTATGGTATTTGTTTTAGGTCCAACATAAAAAAATCTCAATAGGCAAAGGTATGTATTTTTTTTCGTAAATTCTCTATATCAGCAGGTTAAAATATGGAGGATTTTTTACGGACATTTACCCTTAATAATTAATATTAATTTTGCAAGAGCAAAAGATGTTTTTTTTAACAAAATTATGAACAACTTTGTGGTCGGAAATCATAGTTACCCAATCAATATAAATGACCATAACACCCGAGACATATAACGACGCTTGGAAAAACTGTCTGTCGCAAATTGAGGCGCAAATCCCTAATGATGAGTTTGTTAGGTGGTTTAAACCCATTGTGCCATTGAGCTACGATGGCAATATCTTGCGCCTGCGTTTGCCCGACGAGGAGAGTGTTTATCACATCGAGCACAACTACATTCCCGCAATCCGCCCAATCATACACAGTTTTTTCGGAAACAACATTCGTGTACGCTATGCTGTTCCGCAGAATGTGAGTGCAGATACTCCAACCGAGGCAAATACCTCGCCTATTTCGTCGTTTGTGGCGCAGAATGATACCACAAAAATAAAAAATCCTTTTGTGATTCCGGGTATCAAAAAGTTGGTCATCGATTCGCAGCTTAATAGTCGCTACACTTTGGACTCTTTTGTGGAGGGTGCTTGTAATAAACTTGTGAGAAGTGTGGGTGAGGCTGTTGCGCAGGATCCCGGTAGAACGGCCTATAATCCTTTCTATATTTTTGGTGATTCGGGCCTTGGTAAAACTCACTTAGCGCAAGGTATTGGTCTGGAAATTAAGAAGAAACACCCTGAGTTGCAGGTGCTTTATGTGTCGATGAATAAGTTTCAGGCTCAATACACCACTGCAGTTCTCAATAAGGAGCCTAATGATTTCATTAACTTCTATCAGATGATAGATGTGTTGATTATTGACGATATTCAGGAACTCTCGGGTAACAAGAGTAGTACTCAGAATGCATTTTTCAATATCTTCAACCATCTTCATTTGACGGGTAAACAGCTTATTCTCACCTCGGATAAGCGTCCTTCGGAGTTGAGTGATATCAACGACCGCCTGCTGACTCGTTTTAAATGGGGTTTGGCCGCAGAATTGACACCCCCTGACTATGAGACTAAAGTCAAGATTATCTGCAACAAGGCAAGGCAGGTGGGCAAAGAGATACCTATGGAGGTGGTAGAGTATCTGGCTGAGAATGTTAATGATAATGTTCGCGAGATTGAGGGAGTGCTCTCTTCGCTGATGGCTAATGCCGATTTCTTGAAGCGTAAGTTAACTATCTCGTTGGCCAAGGAGGTTCTGAAAACATATGTAAAGATAGACCCTAAGGAGGTTTCTATTGGCCACATCCGCAAAGTTGTGTGTGATTATATGGATGTTAGCGAGAGTGATATTGACTCGCCCAAGCGCACACGCGATATTGCCCAGGCTCGTCAGGTGGCTATGTATTTGAGTAAGAAACATACGACACTTCCTTTGTCGGTTATTGGCTCTTCGATTGGTGGTAAAAATCACGCAACAGTGTTGCATGCTTGCAAGGCCGTGAATAACCTTATGGAAACCGACAAGTCGTTTGCACGCACGATGGAGGAACTTGATCGCCTATTGATGCAGACGGCACGATAAGGGTTTGTGTTAAATAGGTGAAATTTTAGAATAAAAAATCGCAACTGTCGGTTGGATAGTTGCGATTTTTGTTGTATTTTTACACTATCATTGGTAATGTTTGCACAAAACGAGAACAAGATGTTGAAAGTTGGTGATAAAGCACCTCTATTCGAGGCCCTTACCCAGAGTGGTGAAAGTGTGCGATTGGCTGATTTTGTTGGTCGTAAGGTGATTTTGTATTTCTATCCGAAGGACAATACGTCTGGCTGTACGTTGGAAGCCAAAAGTTTGAGAGATGGTAAGGAAGATCTTAAAGCCAAAGGCTTTGAGATTGTGGGCGTGAGTCCTGATAGCGTGCGCTCTCACCAGAATTTTTGCAGCAAGCACGAACTAAACTTCACTCTCGTGGCCGACACCGATAAGAGTGTCGCAGAGGCCTATGGAGTGTGGAAGGAGAAGTCGATGTATGGAAGGAAATATATGGGTATAGTGCGTACCACATTCATTATCGACGAGCAAGGTGTTATTATGCACATCTTCGACAAAGTGCGTACCTCTGACCATTGGGCCCAGATTGCCGAGTGGTGGAGTGGGGTAAACCAATAGATGATAAGGTAGAAACGAATAATAAATAACAGAAAACTACTATGGCAGAGAAAGTGGCAATTAATGCCGACAAACAGAAAGTGTTGAGCGCCGTGCTTGACAAGATTGAGAAGGATTTTGGTAAAGGCTCCATTATGAGGATGAGTAGCCAGATCACCGAGCAGATTCCTGTAATCCCCACCGGTTCGATTACGTTGGACAATGCACTCGGAGTGGGTGGTTACCCCAAAGGTCGTATTGTGGAGATTTATGGCCCCGAGTCGTCGGGTAAGACAACTCTCGCAATTCACGCCATTGCGGAGGCACAGAAAGAGGGTGGCATTGCAGCGTTCATTGATGCAGAGCACGCCTTCGACAGTTTTTATGCTGCAAAACTCGGTGTGGATGTAGATAACTTGTTGGTGTCGCAGCCCGATAGTGGTGAGCAGGCATTGGAGATTGCTGAGACGCTTATTAGGTCGAGTGCCATCGACATTATTGTGATTGACTCGGTTGCGGCTCTTACCCCCAAAGCGGAGATTGAGGGCGAGATGGGCGACTCGAAGATGGGTCTCCAAGCAAGGCTTATGTCGCAGGCACTGAGGAAACTCACCGCTGCAATCAGCAAAACCAAGACCGTTTGTATTTTCATCAACCAGCTGAGGGATAAGATTGGTGTGGTTTATGGCAACCCCGAAACAACCACCGGTGGTAATGCTTTGAAATTCTATGCAAGTGTGCGTATCGACATCCGTAAGACTTCGGTTATTAAGGATGGTGACACCCAACTTGGTACTCGCACCAAAGTTAAGGTTGTTAAGAATAAAGTTGCACCTCCATTCCGTAAAGCAGAGTTTGACATTATGTATGGCGAGGGTATCTCTATCGTGGGTGAGATTCTCGACTTGGGTGTTGACTTGGGTGTTATCAAGAAGAGTGGCTCGTGGTTCTCCTATGGCGACAGGAAACTGATGCAGGGTAGGGATGCTACGAAGGACTTGCTGATGCAGGATCACGAACTCCGAAGTGAGATCGAGGAGAAAGTGAGGGCTGCTCTCAAAGAAAATAATCAACAGAACTAGAACAATAAGCATAGCCTCGACCATCGACAATCAGGTGGTCGGGGCATTGTCGTTTTTGGGAGTGGTAGATAACGGAGTGTTTGAATAAGACGAATACGGCAGGATACCTATGGCTAACTATACACCGGAGGACGAACTAATCATTGAGCAGCAGTATAACGAACTGCTAGCCTCTTGCGATAAGATTTGCAAGAGCGAGGCGGATTGGGATATGATTGTCAAGGCCTTCTTTTTGGCAAAGGAGGCACACAAGGGCGTGAGACGACGCTCGGGAGAACCTTACATTCTCCACCCGATAGCAGTCGCCAAGATTGTTGTGGATGAGGTAGGGCTTGGTGTTAAGTCCACCGTGGCCGCCCTGTTGCACGATGTGGTGGAGGATACGAGCTACACGGTGGAGGATATCGAAAATCTATTCGATGCCAAGATCGCCTCAATGGTGGATGGTCTGACCAAAGTGTCGGCTGCGCTTGATGAGGATGCGTCGGCACAGGCAGAGACTTTCCGTAAGATACTACTCACTCTGTCGGATGATATTAGGGTTATCCTTATCAAGATTTCCGACCGACTGCATAATATGCGTACCTTGGGCTCGATGCCGAGGAATAAGCAGTTGAAGATTACGAGCGAAACGATGTATTTGTTCGCTCCGCTGGCCTACCGACTCGGCTTGTATGCAATCAAAACCGAACTCGAAGACTTGTCGCTGAAATATATGTACCCGGAGCAGTATGCCGAGATTGAGGCCAAGATGAATGCTACGGCTGCCGAGCGAAACGAGTTTATAGAGAGGTTTATAGCCCCCATTAGGGAGCGACTTACGGAGGCGGGTATCGACTTTGTGGTATCGGGTAGGGTAAAGACCGTGTTTTCAATATGGTCCAAGATGCAACGCAAGCAGATTCCCTTTGAGGAGATTTACGACCTCTTCGCTATCCGTATAGTCTTTAAGTCCACGGACTTGGTGCCCGAAAAGTCGCAATGTTGGCACATCTACTCCCTTTTGACCGACATATACCCTCCCAAGCCTGACCGCATTCGCGATTGGGTGAGCTTCCCCAAAGCCAATGGCTATGAGGCGCTCCATGCAACATTGATGCGCCCCGATGGTATTTGGACCGAGGTGCAGATTCGCTCGGAGAGGATGGAGGAGATTGCCGAGAGAGGATTTGCATCGCATTGGAAATACAAACAGCAGGCACAGGAGTCGGACGATGAGTTTGACAAGTGGTTGAAGGATGTGAGGTCGGCACTGAATCAGCCGGCAGGTAATGCTGCCGAATTCCTCGAGAATGTGAAAATGACGCTCTATATGACAGAGATGGTTGTTTTCACACCCAAGGGCGAAACTCTGAAATTGCCTGTTGGTGCAACTGCTCTCGACTTTGCATATAACATTCACACCAATGTGGGTAATACGGCTATCGGTGCAAAGATTAATCACAAGATTGAGTCAATATATACTACGCTGACTAGCGGCGACCAGGTGCAAATCCTTACAGCCGAGACGGCTCACCCGACAATTGAGTGGCTTGACCACGTGAGTACAGTGAAAGCTCGTCAGGCGATTATTAGCTACCTTAAACGAGTAAGGCAGAATAACATAGAGCGTGGTATCTCAATCTTTGATAGAAGAATGAGAGAGTTTGGTATTACTCCAAGTGCAAGATTGTTTCGTAAGTTGCTGCCCGCCTACGACTGTTCCAATAAGGATGAGTTTTATAGTAAACTCGGTTCGGAAATCATCAACCTGAATGATATTGATTCCGTGCTGCGCCAGAACTCCAAGAACAAAATTTTGAAGTTCTGGACCTTTGAAGTTGGAGCCAATAAGAAGAATAAGGAAATTATCGTGTCGCAGATGACCGATGTAGAAGGGGAGGATGTGCAGAAGTTTGCCATTGCCGAGTGTTGCAATCCAATACCGGGCGACAACATTACAGGCTATCGCGATCCACAATCGGGGGCTATTGTTGTACACAAGACAGACTGCAAGGAACTCATTAGACTTGGCTCACAAAAAGGTGAGAATCTTGTTACTAACATTAAATGGTCATCATACAAGGCGCAGTCGTATCTCACGGAGATTGAAATGCGTGGCTTGGATAGGGTAGGTATTTTGCGCGACTTGGCTCAGATTATCACCACGGAGCTCGATGTGAATATTCGAGGTTTGCAAATTCAAAGTCACGATGGCATCTTTGAGGGAAAAATGAGTCTTTATGTTACCGATGCGGAAAGTCTTAATGAACTTATCGGCAAGGTGAATGCTATTAAAGGTATTGAAAAGGTGAAACGCTTGTAGGGCTCGTGACTTAAATCTTTACTTTAACTAAAACTAATTATCAATTATAAATAAAGGTGCTATGGCTTCTATTTTTACAAGAATAATTAATGGAGAGATTCCTTGCTATAAGATAGCTGAGGATGAAAATTATTTTGCCTTTTTGGATATTAATCCTTTGAGTGAGGGGCACACCCTCGTTGTACCCAAGAGGGAAGAGGATTATATTTTCGACTTGCAGGAAGAGGAACTTGCGGGGCTTGTTACATTCGCAAAGAAGGTTGCAGTTTCTCAGAAAGCAAATCTTGATTGCAAGAGGGTGGCGATGGTTGTGCTTGGTATGGAGGTTCCACACGCACACATTCACCTTATTCCCATGAATAGCGAGGCTGATGTTGATTTTCGCAAGCCTAAATTGCAATTATCTTCCGAGCAGTTTGCTCAAATTGCCAATAAGATAAAGTTGTAATTATTGCCCTACCTTTCTGGTCTGCTTTGACTGAAAGTAGCGGGGTAGGGTAGTTTTTGTTTTTACATTTCCAAACGAATTGCTATGATAGAGTCTTTTGTAGATTCTATCATTTTTTTGCACAGATCGG
>JAGBGK010000001.1 GCA_017936005.1 Tidjanibacter sp. | reverse complement strand
CTGCTCTTTCTGCCCTTTCCGCCCTTTGGTGCCCATTCAGCCCTTTCTTGCCCTCGGGTATCTTTTTTAATACTCGTGCCGTAGGCACACCTCCATTTTCCATTTTCCATTTTCAATTCTGCACTGCACTTTGCGTTTTTTTACGGTCTAACGTCCAACGCCCACCGTCTTTTTTTAGGGAGTTTAGGGAGTTTAGGGAGTTTAGGGAAATTTTCTCTATTCTCCCTATATTCCCTACATTCCCTTTCTGCTCTCAATTTTGAATTTTGAATTTTGAATTCCCTTCCCTTCCCATACAAAAAAGGCCCCCAAAAAAGGGAGCCTTTCTGATAAGCGGTGTTACCTTACAACCGTGTGGGTTACTCGGCAACAGCGGGGTCCATAATGAGTTTCAGCACATTGCCACTCTCCAAAACCTTGGCGGCTATGGCCTTAACTTTCTCGGCCGACAGCGAGCCGATGATAGCATCATAGTCGGTGGTGTAGTCCACGCCCATAAGGTGGTAGTTGGTAATCCACTGTTTCCACGAGCCGTTCTGTTTGAGGTTGTCGGCACGCTGTTTTACCATATACTCCTTAATCTTACCCATCTCCTCTTCGGTGGGGCCCTCGGCTGCCAGACGCTCAATCTCGGGAAGGAGCATATCACGCAACTCGTCGGCCATCTCGGGTTTGGTGTCGAAGCCAATCATCAGCATAAAGTCGGGCTCGCTGGGCAGGGTGCTCAGGCTGCCGCCGCACGATACTCCATAGGTACCGCCCTTCTCCTCACGGATACTCTTGGTGTAGCGGATGTCGAGCAACTGGTCGAGCACAGAGAGGTAGATGTTGTTCTCCAAGTTAACCTCCATCTAGCCGGTCAAAACGTAGTAGATACCGGTTTTGGGCATCTCCATAGGCACTGCGAAGCGGTTGGTGCGGTCGCCTGTCTGGAAGTCGTTGCTGTTGGCGGTGTTGTATGTGAGTGTACCTTTGGTCTTGGGCAGCGAGCCGAGATACTTCTCCACGAGGGGTTTGATGGCTGCCTCGTCGAAGTTACCCACGATGGTGTAGGTCATATCGTCGGGGTTGGAGAAGAGAGTCTTGTAAACCCTCTGGTACTGCTCGAAGTTAAGACTCTTAATCTCCTCTACGCTCCACGCTTTGGCCCTGTCGGGTTTGCTGTACAGCGACTTGTAGAGCTCCCTTTGGAGTGCATAGTTGGGGTCGGACTCCACGTTGGCATAGGCACTCACGAGTTGGTCCTTAACGGTGTTGAAGGCATCCTCATCGTAGCGAGGCGAGGTGCCATAGAGGTAGAGCATCTGGAAGAGAACCTCCAAATCTTTGGGCGAGCACATTGCGTTGATGCCATGCATCGAGCCACCCACGAAGGGGTAAACACTGATGGCCTTACCTGCGAGTTGCTTGGTGAGCTCGGTCTTGCTGAACTCGCCCACGCCCTGGTAGGCAATGAAGGTGTCGATGTTGTCGGCCATAACCATATCCTCATCGGCAATGAGGCTCTTACCAGCCACCACGCCTGCGTGGAGTTGGATTTCGTCGGCCTTGAAGTCGGTGGGTTTCAACACCACCTTAACGCCATTTTTCAGGGTCCACACAGTGTTACCAAACTTGTCGGTAGCGGTCTTTTTAACTTTTGCGCCTTTGAGCTTGGTGCCCTCGGGGATGAGGGGTTTCTTCACGGTGTTGTCCTTGGGAGCCTCAATCTCGGCAGCATTAACCTTTGCAATGATAGCCTGCACCTCCTCAACGGTGGGCACTGCAAGGCCCTCCTTCTCGGGCTGGCTTATGAGCACCACCTGGTTGGTGGGGGTGAAACGCATCTGCTGTGCGAACTGATTGAGGGTGGCGATGTCGAGCGACGAGATGAGGGTGCTGTCCAACTGCCACTCAAACTCTGCGCTGTAAATGGGCTTGTTGTTGGCGAAGTTCTCGGTGTAACGCCTTACGAACTCACCGTGGCGGCGGTCGTTGCGACGGTCGTAGGCCTGCTGGTTGCTACGCATAATCTTGGCCTGTGCCCTCTCAAACTCCGACACGGTGAAGCCATAGCGGCGTACTTTCTCATACTCGGTGTAGATGGCCTCAAACGACTTCAAGGCCTCGCCCTCACGTGCGGAGGCGTAGATTTCCATAATGTCCATCGAGCGGGTGATGCTACCGCCATAGTTGCCTGCACCGAGGAAGGGTGCGTTGGGCTGCTGGCTGATGTCGTTCAGACGCTCGTTGACGATGCTCGAAACGAAGCTGTCGAGGATGCTGTAAAGCTCATACACGAGGGTGTTGTTCATCTCCTTGGGCATTGCATCCCTGCGGGCGATGAGTTCCACGCTGGTCTCGGTGAGCTCGGGGTCGGTGAAGATACCGATTTGGGGCTCCACGGTTGCGGGTACGGGGATGTAGGCAATCTCCTCGGCGTTCTCCACTGCGGGGATGTCGCTCATCAGTTTGATAACCTTCTGCTCCATCTCGTCCACGTCGAAGTCGCCCACGATTACGATACATTGGTTTTTGGTGTTGTACCAACGGTGGTAGAAATCACGGATGTCGTCGTAGGTGAACGATTGGAGTTGTTCGATGGTACCGATGATGTTGCGCTCTGCATAACGGGTGGGGCCGTAGATGTAGGGTGCGCTCTTCTCACGGATGCGCCAGCTGGCATCGTTGCGGGTGCGCAACTCTTCGATAATCACGCCCCTCTCGTTGTCAATTTCCTCCTCTTCGAGGGAGATATAGTATGCCCAATCGTGGAGAATCATCAACACATTGTCCACCACCTCGGGGTTGCCGAGGGGTACACTCTGCATCATATATTGGGTTTGCTCCATTGCGGTCCACGCATTGAGGTTGGCACCGAACTTCACACCCACGCTCTCCAAGTAGTTAATCATATTTTTGTCGGGGAAGTTCTTGGTACCGTTGAAGGCCATATGCTCCAAGAAGTGGGCAAGACCAATCTGGTGTTCCTCCTCCTGCACTGCACCCACTTTGTCGTAGATGTAGAAATCGGCCTGATTTTCGGGCTTGGCGTTGTGGCGAATGTAGTAGGTGAGTCCGTTTTCGAGCACGCCCTTACGCAGTTCGGGGTCCTGTGGCAGTGGCTCCATAGGATTCATCTGTGCCTGTACGCCCATAATTCCGAGCGCAACGAAGGCAACAATAGAAAAGAGTTTCTTAAACATAATCGTTGAGTTTGTTTGGTTTGTTAATTTATCTGTTTTGTGTCCTAATTCTAACCTATCCTGTCGGGCCCTATGGGTTTACTTTATATTATATATAGGGCCATTTCTACTGCAAGATAGTGATTTTCCCTCAAAAATGTAACTCTCGGCATCGTTTTTTTACATTTTCATTCTCTAAAACGATATTTGACGGGTAATAGTGTATAGAAAGTGGGTAAAATAGGAAAGTGAAATCTATGGGCCGTGAGTGGGGTTTTGTACCTTTTGGGCAGCCCTTGTGGCCCTATTTGCTGTGGGGGATGTCATCGTCTTTGCTCGTTTTGTGTATATCTGTTCCTAACCATACTTCCACGGGTGGACATCGTTGGGTTACAGCACAAAAAAAGACGTGGGTGTAACTTATTCTCAGAAGGTACGACCAAGCACCATACATACATAAGCACAACCCACGCCAAAAGACGTGGGCATTCAGAGTGCCTATTTCTTGTATGCGTAAATAGTTTGGTCGTTTTACTGAGAAAGCAATAGCCTAAATGCCATCCAATATTGTGATTACATATTCTGTAATCTTGTGCAAAGATAGGAATTTTTACGACAAATCGCCTCTCCTTAAAATTATTTCAAAGGGTAGAAAGGGCAGAAAGGGCAGAAATGGCAGAAAAGGAGCTCAAACTTGAAATATATTATTTTCCACTTTGGGGAATAAGCTTTAAGCAGACCATTTACCACAACAAAAAAATCCTCTCCGAAGCGGGAGAGGATTTTTGCGTGTCAGAGAGTGTTGCAGACTATTTTACCACAACGTCGTCGGAGCTGTTGAGCAGCAGTTGGTACTTCATAAAACCACCACCGCTCGAACAATACTTACACAAAATGGCAGTCATATCCACCATCTCGCCATCGGCAGGAATGGGCTCCAATGCAAACCTCGAATAGCCACTCGTACGCACAATGAAGGGGTGTGAGTCGGTGTATTTGAACAAGGCCGAGCCGTAGTAGGAGTTGTTCACACCATCCTTGTCGGTGTAGCAGAAGGCCCACGTTGCGGGCAGACCATCGGGGTATTCGGGCAGGCCCTTATACTCGCTGAACACATAGTTGGTGTAGTCGCCATCCAAACTCTCCAAGAACGAGGGGAACTTGTCGCTGGCGGAGTAGTTGTCGTGATTCACTGTACCCCACACGCTCTCCAAACCCTCGAAGCGGCACAATGTACCGAGGTACTTCTTGTCGTTACCAATGATACTTGCAACATTGGTGGAGTTGATAACGAGGGTGTCGGCAGCGGTGAGGCCCACGATTTCACCTGCGAGGATTTTCTCGTCGATGGTGGTCTGGATGTCGATGTAGCCATTGGAGTACTTCGCATCGGACGAAGCACCACCCAACGAAAGCATCCAGCGGTAGTTGCCCAAGTGGAGGCCGTCGCACTTAACGTAGATAATCTGGCCGGGCTTGTAGATGGTGTACATCGAGCCCTTGCCAACCTTAATCTCAATGGCGCCATTCTCATAGCCGGCAGCATCTTGGAGATAGATGGAGCGGTAGGTGTTGCCCAGCTCGTCCGAGCTGATAACCTTGGTTTTCAGATAGACCTTGTCGGGGATAACAATCGACTTCACGAGGTTGGAGGGCTGTGCCGAACCTTCCTTGTGGTTGTAGAAATACTTATCCTTGAAGTCGTTGACAGTCATATACATATACCCCTCACCGATACTATCCTCGGTTGCGGGCTCATATTTGGGCGCGTCGTCCCACTGCTGCTCGCAGGCGGTCAGTGCCACAAGTGCGAGCGTCATTGCTATAATATACTTTTTCATATCTCTGTATAATCTCTCTTATTTTAGGGTGGGCATTAGAAGCGGAAGTAGACGTTGAGATAGTAGTTCGTACCATAGAGGTAGAAGTACTTAGAGTCGAAACGAGTGTAGCGGGTACCCGTGGTCGTCTCATACTCGTCGTTCGAGAAGAGTCGCATCTGCTCGAAACCGCCGGTCTTGGTGATGGTGTTGGTAAGGTTCTTGATTTCGAGGCTGAAACCGAGCTGCTTACCGCCAATGTACCAAGTCTTACCAATGCTGGCATTCACAACAATTGCGGGATCAAACTTCTCCTGACCGGTGAGCCTGCGGAGGTTGGCCTCCTCGCCGTCGAGAACAGCGCTCACTTTCTGGCCGCTTGCAGGGTCGGTGTATTGTGCGCTGAGGATATCCTCAATGGTTGCGTTGTCGCTCCACACGTTGTCGAACTTGCCGGGAGCGTCCTTGCGGATACGACCACCCATTGCACCGAGTGTACGGTAGAGGGGGTTCATCGAGAGATACATATTGTCGAAGTACTCTGCATCAATCGAGAGGTAGATATTGTTGGACGTCTTGTAGTTCAAACCGAGGTTGATGGCGGTCTGGGGAGTGCTCTCCACCTTCATACCCTTCCAATATACCCTTGCGTTCTCCACCAGAGTTGCTGCGGTGTTGTCACGAGTCTGGGTAAAGTATGGGTTTGAGGTGTAGGTGTAGTCGCCGATGCTGGCAGCACCCGACACGGCCAAGTCGGCCACGATGGGAATACGGAAGCCCAACTCAACGCCATAGTAGCGGCTATCGATACCTGTGAGCGACATATTCGAGAAGGCTGCCCACACGTCGTCATAGAAGCTGATAAGCTTCGATTGGTCCTTGATGGTGGTGTAGTATGCACTTGCACGGAGGTTAATCCAGGGAGCCTTGTAGGTGTATGCAAAGTCGAAACTCATAACCTTCTCGGTGGTGAGGTTGGGAGTGATGGTGTTGCGGGTACGGGGCGACACAAAAGCGTCCTGGAAGTAGGGCGCGTTCTGCTGTGCCACAGCCGACAGCTGGATGTTGGTCGAGCCGTTGGGCTGATAGATGAAGTTACCCTTGGCGGTGTAGCCGAAGAATTTCAGGTGCTCGCTATCGCCCAGAGAGTTGTCCTCAAAGAGTCCCTTCTGATAGAGGCCCTCACGCCAGAAGGTGGTGGTGGAAGCCTCGCCTGCCAGAGCCAACTGATAGTGGCCCATACGGAGGTTGTAGGCACCCCAAACCTTACCAACTGCGGAGTGTGCATAGTAGTCGTAACCATACTTGTCGCCCTCACGCACGATGTAGTTGTCGGTGCGGGTGAGGTCGTTGATGGCAACTCTACGTCCCTCGGCGGCGTGGATATCCCTCTCGGCGAAGTTGTCCACGTTCACCCAATAGTCGCCACCCAGCAGGTCCTTAATCGAGGTGTAGTACTCGGTGCGGTTGCGACGGATGTCAATACCTCCCACAATGTTCTGACGATTGGAGATGGTCCTGTCAATCTGCAATTTCAGACGGAGGTCCCTCTGGTCGGTGTGCCTCTCGGAGATGATGTAGCGCGAACGGTTCTGACCGGCAACGCTCTGCTCCACGCCATCACCAAGATTGGTGTGCTGCAAGGTAGGACGGTCGCCATTGGCGGGGTTGGAGTTGTAGTTCACGTTGTAGAGCTTGTCGAAGTCGATGTACATCATCTTCTCCCTGTTGTTCAGCCAAGCCCTCTGCAACTCGTTGCGGTGTGCAGGGTCGTTCTTCTTGTCCCAATAGCTGGGCAGGTTGCGGTAGTAGTCGGCACGGGGGTCGGCTGCGCCGTTCCAGTCGAGAGCCGAATAGCCGTTCTGACCGAAGCGGAACGAGGCTGCTGCGGTGATTTTGGTCTTGTCGTTGGGGGTGTAGAAGTAGTTGAGCATAGCCACGGGCTCGTGGTAACTCCTCACACGTGCGTTGCGCAACTTGCCGTTCTGCATACCCACGTTGGGGTTGTACCAGTAGGAACCTGCAAGGCCGATAGCCTCATCGGTTGCTGCCATCTGTGCGCCCCTCTCGGTGGGAACACCAAAGAAGGTGAAGGCCACTTGGTGCATATTGTTGATGCGCTTCTCGGCCGAGAGGAAATAGGCCCAAGCGTTGTAGGTTACGCCCTCCACGAAGTCGTTACCGCCCAACCTTGCCGACATACTTGCAGCATAGGCCCAACCGTTGTCCTGCATACCGCTGGTGTAGGTGGTCATCAGTCGGTAGCGGTAGGAGCCGCTCGAAGTCACAGCACTTGCGCGGAAGCCCTGCCTCATCTGCGAAGCCCTTGCAAGGATGTTGGTGGTACCGTTGATACCGCCCACACCGCTCGTACCAACCGAGGTGGCATAGGTGGCCTCTTGGTTGCGAGTGGCCTCGTTCAGACCGCTCCACAACGACCAAGTACCGTTACCGCTGTTAGCGTCGGTCATCTCCACGCCGTTGAGGTAGATAATCTCGGTGTTCTGGTCGTAACCACGGGTGCGGAACCTCAGTGCGCCAAACTTATAGCCTGCGATGTTGTTGAAGACATCCTTCGATGCGCTGAGCGACACGGGAGTCGATTGCGACTCGTTGGCCATATCGCTGTCGAACTCCACAAAGGAGCTGTCGTCCAAGAAGTCGCTGCCCACACTCTCCAAAGCCACTGCCAAGGTGATGTAGGCGAGGTCTTTGTGGGGCCTATCGACCTTCACGTTTACGCTCGAAGGCTGGTGGCCGAGTGCCTCGATAGAGAGGGTTACGGTGCCATAGGGGAGGTTCTCGAAGGTGAACGAACCATCGGCAGCCGTCGTTGTGGTCCTATCACCAAGTGTCACGGTAGCCATTTCGATAGGCTCGCGTCCCTGGCGAGATACCACCTTACCGGTGATTGCTCCCACCTTTGTCTGGGCCAATGCGGTGGCCGCAACACAGGCGCTGAGGAGCAGGGTCATTAGAAATTTTTTCATACTCTTTTTTGGGTTCTTATCTTTTGTTTTGTTCTATTGTTTTTCCACGAGTTCTCTTGGGAACTATCTGAATTTCAAACAGTTTTTCTTATTTCACAAGGAAGATGTAGACGGGAAGGTGGTCCGAGAAGCCGCCCTGGAAGTTGTTACCCACATAGGTACGCAGGGGGTAGCCCTTGTATTGTCCCTCCTTCTGGAAGAGGAATTCGCCCTTGAAGATGTTGCCGTAATACTCTGCTTTCTTGGGTTTCCAGATACCCAACTCGCCCTGTGCGGGATTGGCGATGTTCTCGCTCACAACGATGTTGTCAAACAAATTCCACAGGTCGTTGTAGACCAACGTACCGTAGCCGTCTTTGTGCATCTGCCAATAGGGACTCCACAGGTCGCCTTTTTTAAGTTTCTCCTTTTTGAGTTTAGCACCGAGGCACTCCGAAACGCTCTTGTCGCCGGGGTCGTCGTTGAAGTCGCCCATCACCACAAATTTGGTCTTGGGGTTGGCTCTCCTTACCGAGTCGGCAATGCCCTTAATCTGTGCAGCCAGGCCCTCACGCAGGAATGCCGATTGTGCCTGACCACCCCTACGGCTGGGCCAGTGGCTCACCATAAAGTAGAAGGGCTCGCCGTCAATGGTGCCCCACATACCCAACAGGTCGCGGGTACGGAAGTTGGGCCTTGCACCGGGGATTTTGGCTTTGATACTCTCGCTACCCTCATACTTGAATTGGTCGGGGCGGTAGAAGAAAGCCACATCCACACCACGGGCGTCGGGGCCGTCGTAGTGGCAAATCTGGTAGTTGGCCCTTTGGAGCTTGGGCAATGAGGCGATGTCCTCCAATACGTTGCGGTTCTCCACCTCACTCACACCGATAACGGTGGGGTAGGAACGGTTCTGCTCGGTGATGGAGTAGAACACCTTTTCGAGGTTGTCGAGTTTCTTGTAGTACTTGGCCGAGTTCCACTGTTTCACACCGCTGGGGATAAACTCGGTGTCGTAGATTGTGGGGTCCTGAATAGTGTCAAAGAGGTTCTCCACATTGTAGAACAACACGGTGTAGCGCTTGCTCTGGGCCGAGGCGTTGGTGAGCGACACGAACAATGCCACCACCACACTAATCACAAAAAGGTTACGTTTCATATAATTTTCAATTGTTCAATTGTCAATCTCTTGGGTATCTTATTTTAATACCCGGGTTGCTGAGGTTTTTCCTTGAGGCCCTTAAGGGCTTTAGGGACTTTAGTGAATTGGGGAAATTTTGAATTTTGAATTTTGAATTCTCAATTCCCCCTTACATTCCCCAATCGCTTGGGTTGAAGGTATCCTTTGGTGCGTTGGGCACGTTGGGGAAGAAGGTGTGGCCCGTGATGCGCTCCAACTCCGCCACGCTAATCATATGGCTGCGGGAGGGGGTAACTTTGCCAACGTAGTGGGATGCATAGAAAGCCACACATTGCAACTCGCCCTTCGAGCAGTTCACCACCCACTTGCCACTGTTGCCACTCTTGGTGCGCAGGAACACCTTGTAGAAGTGTGTCGGTACCACTCGTCCTCCGAAGGTCTCGTTTTTGTTGGTCCAATGGCAACCATTGACGGTGTAGAGGGTGTCGGAACACATAAATTCGTTCTTCTCGATATCCTCCATATTGTTCCACCAACCGCCGCCGGTGTTGAAATTGGTACCATCCTGCGGAGCGATGTTGGAGTAGTAGAAGACCTGCTGGTTGGTCGTAGCGGTAACGTTACGCATATTGGATGCGAGCATATGTCCTCGGTTCATCCAGTTGCCCTTGTTGGTGTCGCCTGCTCTGTCGGCATTCTTCTGCACACTTGCTGGGATTACGGGGTCGGGAGCATAGTTTTCCGACCTGCCACTACCACAGTAGCACTTGTGGATGGGGGCTGCAACCCACACGGGGCAACCCATCTCGGCACTGTAACAAACCGAGAAGTTGCGCTGTGTGCCTTTGTCGGCACGCATATGGTAGGCATAGTAGTAGTCGGAGTTGCTCTCCTCGGCGGGCAACTCGGCCCAGCCTGCGTGGGGAGTGCCACCGTTGGTTACGAGGCCACCGTCCGTGTTGCCTCCGGTGTTGTCATCACCACCGGTATTGTCGCCACCGGTATTGTCGCCACCGGTATTGTCGCCACCTGTGTTATCATCACCACCCGTATTGTCATTGCCTCCCGTGTTGTCGTCATCATTGCCACTCTGGCTTACACCTTTCTGCGACACCAAGATGGGGTAGGTCGATGCTTCGCCGGCCACCTTTGGAGCAATCTCAATCTTCGCGTTGCGCGATTTGTCGGAGGTGTTGGCCGTGTAGGAGAACATTACCTCTCCCGAGCCGCTACACTCGTTGGCTCCAAATACTGTGAGCCACTCGGCGGAGGATGTTGCCACCCACGAGGTGTTGCTCTCAACGCTAATCTTAAACGAGCCTTTGGTGTGTGTGAGTTCCAAGAGGGTTGTTTCCACATTGATGTACTTTCCATTGTTGGGCTGCTCGTTCAACTCCTCGCACGCGAAGGAGAGTGCGGCGATGGCCAAAATCAAGAAGTAACGAAGTTGTTTCATTAATTGTGTATTGTTTGTGGTTTTGTGGTTGTTTGTTTTGTAGTGTTGTATCTGCATCCTTGTTGCGGTGGCCTAATTGATTCCGCTCCAATAGGTGAGGTCGTAGTAACTCTCCACCCTCTGCTCGGTGGTGTCGTCGAGGTTGTGGAAGAAGTCAATTCCTGTGAGCTCCTCCAAGCGGTCGATGGTTATAAGGTCGCTCTTGGTAACGTTGCCTGTTGCAGCCTTGTGGGGTACCCATATGGCCAAGGTCTGATAGGAACTGCTTGCCCCCGTACCTCGCCTTTGGAGAAGGGCCTTGTAGTAGTAGTTGGGGATGGATACCTGCTTGCCACTATCGCTACGGCACGAGGTGGTGTTTACGCTTTCGTTGCCACCCACGGTGCGGAACACGGCACCCGTAACCACATAGAGAGTGTCGCAACTCTCGCCCCAATTGCGCACCTGTCCCTCAATGGAGGCCCATTTTTTCTGGTTGAGGCCTGCGAGCTGTGGGCTCATATTGGTCGGATAGAAGGTTTGGCGGTTGTCTGCATCGGAGCCCAATCGGCTGGCCGAAGGGAGCATATGTCCTCGGTCGTAGGAGCCATAGTAGGAGCTACTCATATAGAGTTGCTTGTCGTTGGGGATGTTGGGGTCCATAATACCCCACTCGTCAACCCTCTGTCCGTTACCTCTGATGTTACCCCTGCACAAAGGGTATGCAACCCAATAGGGGTGGTAGATTTCGGTGTCGTAGAGTACCGAGAAACTACGCTCTTTGTTGCCCGACGAGGGGAGCATATGTTTGGAAAAATAGACTCTTTCCTCGTTGTCGGGAGTGAAAGCGGGTAGTTCGAGCCACTTGGGAGTGGTGGTGATGTCGGGCTCCGGCTTCTCTCCCTCGGCAAGTTGGGTGAATATGAGGTCGATGCTCTCGCGTGGGAACTTAACGCTCAACGATAGCGAACGGCTCTCTTTGAGGGGGTTCTTTCCGAACGACATAATGACATTCTCGTTGCCCTCGCCGCTTGTTTTGCTCAGCGAGCACCAACCCTCTGCGCCTTCGGGTGAGAGGTAGTTGATTTCGATGGTCCACGCATACTCCGAGGCGATGGACAAGAACTGCTGTGTGGTGGTGTGCGCAACGGTTTCGCCCGTGCTGAACGACACGCCGTTGGGCTGTGGGGTGTATGCCGGAGTGCAGGCAGCTCCCAACGAGAGAGCCACGAGTGCCACGAGAGTTGCGATGTGTCGTATGAGTCTTATCAACATAGTAATTTGTTTCAAATGTTTAGCCCGTGTTTAGCACGGTGGCCATTAGGGCGTAAAGGTACGTATTTTATTTGAATTACGTGCGCGCGCACGTATAAAAAAACGCAGATTGCACGGCAACTGCTGCGTTACACTGCGATAAACCACCTCCTCATTTACGTTTAGTAAACTGCGGGGTGGTTTTCTTGTGTGCCTTGCATTTGCCGCACACTTTGCGTTTTTTTGTTGTGGGGCTTGCTGACGTTTGAAAGAGTTACTACCTATCATCTACACAAAACAGCCTGTGGCTGCTGCGGACTCGCCTTCTTGCTTGGCACAAAATTCCCCTCGCACTTTGCGTTTTTTTAACGGTCCAACGTCTAAGGTCTAACGTCCAACGTCTAACGTCGACCGTCGACCGTCTACCGTCAACCGTCAGACAGACCTCTCTGGTGCTGCGCACCATCTCCCCTAACTTAGGGGAGAATGAATGACCCTCGCCTAAGTTAGGAGAGGGTGCCGAAGGCGGGTGAGGTCTGTTTTTTTAGTCTAACGTCAACCGTCTACCGTCTGCATACCCCTCCGCCACAAAGTGGCACCTCCCCTACCTTAGGGGAGGAGTAATTGTGCACAAAAAAACAAGGCCCCCGAAATCGGGAGCCTTGTCTATCGGAATTTGGTATTCGTGTGGCCGATTACTGTGCAGCGGTCCACATTACATCCCAAATGGATACGCGGTCTTTGTTGCCGGTTGCAGCTTTCGAGGGACCATTGTTGGTGAATACAATCTGGAAATCACCTGCAACATTTACCTCCTCCTCGAAAGTGAGGATGTCATATTTAACACAAGTGGTGTTCACAACCGCGAACGACTTAACGGTTGCACCGTTCTGCTTAATCTCCACGGTCATATCAATACCGTTCTTGTCGGTGAACGAGAGGGCATAGGTGAATTTGAGTTTACCACAACCGGTGGTCAGCACGGGCGAAGTGATGGTACCCACCGAAGTGGAGTTGGCCATAATGCAGAACGCACGGGTGTTGGTGTCGCTACCGAGCAGGTCGGGCAATACGGGGTTTGCGCCGGTTCCGCCAGACTGAACTGCGCAGAAGGCACCAACCCAACCAGCGGTGGTCTGGCGATCAATGTAGGAGGAGTTGGCATTTACGGTGTTGAAGTCATCACGACCAGCCCACTCGCCGGTAACGGGAGTCTCGGGCTCGGTAGGAGTCTCGGGCTCCTCGGGCTCGGTGGTGCCACCGCCGGTGCTTGCAAAGGCCTGAACGTCGGCTGCATCACGAGGAGCAATCTGCAAGTTGTTGTTGTAGGTCACGGCAATACCGCTGATGTTGCCTGTGGCTGCGCTGTAGGCAACGTCCTGGAAGTTGGTTGCGCGCTTGTTCACATAGACGGTGAAGGCGGTGCCACCTGCGGTGAAGTTGTGCGAGCCGTGAGCGGAAGCGGTACACCATACGCCATTTGCAGCAACAGTTGCATTCTCGATGGTCACGGGCATACCGAGGTAGTCGAGAAGTTTGTCGGCAGTAACAACGATGTTGTTCACAGTGTTGCCACTCGACACAACCACGATGTTGGCATCGGTGATACCCGAAAGCTGGGGCATACCCTTGTAGTTCTCCTTCTTGGCGGTGCCGGCGGGAAGGGTGATTTTCAGCATATCACCAACCTTATACTTGCCTTCCAATGTGGAGTTGTAGAGCGAGAAGCCATTCTTTGCAGCGGTCGAACCAGGGGTCATCACATAAACGGTACCATAGGAGCTGTTCTGGCTTGCGCCCGAAACAACCACGTTGATAACCTTCTCGGTAGCCAACGCACCATCGGCGAGAGCATAGAGCTCGGGGATGGTGATCTCCTCACCAGGGGTAGGCTCGGGCTCGGGCTCGGGAGTAACGGTGCCGCTACCCTCGCCGTCCAATACAACTGCAAGAGTCTTGATACGAACCTGACCATTGTCGGCATAAGCCTCAAACTTGTCGGTGTTACCGCTCCAAGTGATATACTTAGCATCCTGATTTGCAACAGCGGTGGTGCCGTCCGAAACATTCATGTCAAAGGTGTAGTATGTGATTTTGCCGTCGTAGTTTGCGTTGTCGGTACACAACATAATCACCTGTGTAATCTTCCTACCATCGAGAGGAGTGATAACCAATGCCGAAGTCTTGTAGACGCGGATGTGGTCATCCTTTGCAGCAACAACAGCGTTGCCGGATTTGTGTGTGTAGTAGCCAACTTTGAGGTTGTTAACGGTTGCAGCGAAACCTGCGCCAAGGGTGGCATCGGTCTCGGCAGCCCAAGTCTGGTTTGCTGCGCCGATGTTCCAAACCACTGCGCCCTCGGGAATCTCAACACCGGGGGTAGGCTCTGGTTCGGGCTCGGGGGTAACGGTGCCGCCACCCTCGCCGGGTTTGTGCGAGAAGATATAGCTGTTGGTAATCTCAGCTTTCGAGCCATTGTAGAGCTCCAACACGCCGAGAACAACGACCTCATCACCAACCTTGATCTGGTCAGCGGCGGTGAACTTCTCGTTGTTGAGGTATTTACCACGGAATACTGCCAGGTGGTTGGTCTTGCTACCATCGTTGGAGATGTAGTAAGTTGCATTACCATAGGAGGTGCTAACCTCGTCAATCTGCGAGATGATACCCTTGGTGTAAACTGCTGTGGAGGTTGCAGCGCCTTTGGCAATGATGTCGGAAGCGCGCACCACATCGTAGGGCGAAGCCTCGGTACCCTCACCGCTACCTGCTAACTCACCGGGATTAACGGGCTCGTCGTTGCCACCACCGCTGGTGGTGCCATTTGCGAGGTCAACCTCTGCGCCGCCGCCACCAACCATCAGTTTAACGTCGTCCAAACGGTGCGACGATGCGAGGTCGGAAACAAAGCGGATGCTCAGTTTTGCGGGTTTCTCTTTCAGCGAGAAGGTTGCAGTTGCCTTGTTCCAAGTACCATAGCTGCTAACCTCGTCAGCAGGGCGCTCGTAGGTAATCTCGGTCCACTTCTGGCCGTCGCCCGAGAGGAATACGTGGAACTCCGAAGCCTTGAACGAGTTGTCCTGCTCGCCATAAACGCTACGGTAGCAACCAAAGGTCAGGGTGTAGTCCTTCGAGGCCTGTGCGGAGAGGTCGATGTTGTTGATGGTCAACACGCCATTGGTGCGGTAGAATGCGTTGTTACCGCCCGAAGCCTCATCTTTGTAGCCGGAGTGGCTGTTGTTGGAGGGGCTGTTGGAGCGAGCCTGTACGTTTGCAACGGTGTAGGTTACACCCTCGGCAGCAACACCGGTGGGGTTAACAAAGCCGTCCAATGCGGGCCAACCGCTATTGTCCTGTGCGGTGCCTTTGTCGAAGTTGTCGTAGTAAATTTCCTCGCCAAGTGCAGTCTGGCCTTTGCCACTCTGCGAAATGGTGATGTTCAGGGGTTTGTCGTCGCCATAGTCAATCGACAGGGTTGCGGTACGAGCCTCGCCCTCGTTTGCAAACACGCTAACGGTAATCTCTTTGCTCTGCGAAGAGTTGTCGGCGTTCACAAAATCCTTGGGAGCCACGGCAAACCACTCGTCGATGTCGGCGGGCGATACGAGAGAGGTGGTGATGGTCCAGCTGCGAGTAGCGGTAACGGTGAACGTTGCGCTCTCCTGCTCGGCACCAAAGGCCATAGTTGTTACTGCGTTGCCCTCGGCGTCAGCAACCGAGCACTCTGCGAAGGTCTGTACCTGCGGAGTGGGCTCGCAGCCTGCAAATGCAAGCATCAGAGGAGCAACCAAAAACAAAAGCAATTTTTTGAAATTCATAATGTTTGGTGGTTTTGATTGTTAGAAATGTTTATATGTTTTTGTTTAGTATTTCAGCGTGCGCAAAAGTATTGTTTTTTTCCTAAAAGACAAAGCACCTACACATATTTTATATGTGCCCTTGCGATTTTACCCGACGAATGGTGGGTTTATCCAAACAAAAGCGTATCTTTGTGAAATTGAAAATTGAAAATGGAAAATTACTCCCCCTCTGAGTTAGAGGGGGGGTGCCTGAAAGGCGGGGGCGTCTGTTGTTCTCCCCTAAGTTAGGGGAGATGGCACAAAGTGCCAGAGAGGTCTGTTTAAGGGCAAGGAAGGGCAGGAAGAGCAGAAAGGGAATAAAAAAAATGACGGTTGACGGTTGACGGTCGACGGTCGACAGTTGACGTTGGACGTTAGACAATGAATATGATGATAGCAAAGAAGATATACAACCTAATACCGAGCGACAAGCGTCGTGGTTTGCCACTGATGTTGCTCACAGCCCTCTGTTCGGCTGTGATTGACTTGGTGGGCATTGCGGCGTTGGTGTCGGTATTGCTGGTGGTGTTGGACGAGAACTTCCTTGTCAACACCCCCATCTTTGCCGCTATCTACAACGCTGTGGGCTTCACTTCGGAGAGGGCTTTCATTGTGGCCGTGTGTGGCGCAGTGTTGCTGCTCATCGCGCTCAAAGGGGTGTGCAGTGTGGCTCTCGGGCAGGTCAGGGGCCGATATATGATGCGCCTCTTTGCCGACCTCTCGCAGAGGATGTATGATAGTTACCTCTCGCGTGGGTTGCTCTTTGTGCGCTCCCACCACACCACCACTCTCATCAACAACGTCAATGCTATGTGCCACCGCTTTGCCAACGGCATCGTTAGTCCCCTGCTGGGTATCCTCACGGAGTTGGTCGTAGTGGCTGTGTTGTTGGTGCTGTTGAGCCTCTACAATCCGCTGATTGTGCTCCTTGCGGTGGCGGTGTTTGTCCCCGTGGCACTTGTCTACTCCCGCATCATACGCAAGCGTATGGCCGAGAATGGCCGAGAGGAAAACCGACTCCAAGTGGCCCAAAACAAGACGATGTATGAGGCCCTGAGGGGATATGCCGACATTGAGATTGCAGGAGCAAAACCCTATATTACAGCACGTTTTGCACGAGGCATCGAGAGCCTGCGACACTACTCCCTGCGTGCGATGTTGATGCGTGCCTCGTCGAGCCACGTCATTGAGTTTTCGCTGGTGCTGGGTGTTGTTACGGTTATCGTTGTGGGGCTGTTGGCGGGCCAGACGGTCTCTTCGCTGAAACTCTTTTTGGGAGTCTTTGCTGTGGCGGCCTACCGCATTGTGCCCTCCATTAGTCGCATTGTGGGCAGTTGGAGCGAGTTTAAGCGCAACCAATTTGTTGTGGACCTGCTCTCCGAGGAACTCTCCCACAAGCCCCAACAGACCTCGCAGACAACCGAGAAGTTGCCCTTTGGACAGACCATTGAGCTCCAAAATGTGGAGTTTGCATACAGCGAGGGTAGCCCCATAGTTGAGAATTTTTCACTCACCATCCACAAGGGCGAAAAGGTTGGTATTCAGGGTGTTTCGGGTAAGGGTAAGACCACCCTGTTCAACATTCTTGCAGCCCTCTACCAACCGCAGCAGGGCGCACTTGTGGTGGATGGTGTTGCCATCGACACGCCCGAGTTGAGGCGCAAGTGGCAGAACAATATAGCCTATGTTTCGCAAGACCTCTTCATCCCCGATGTGAGCATTGCGGAGAACATTGCTTTTGGTGTTGAGAAGGGGAAGATTGACCACGAAAGACTTCGCAGGGTGATAGCCACGGCGCAGTTGAGCGACCTTGTGGAGAGCCTGCCCGAGGGGGTTGATACCATTACGGGTGAGGCTGGATGCCGACTGTCGGGTGGCCAGCGTCAGCGTATCGGCATTGCCAGAGCGTTGTATAAGGAGGCTTCGGTGCTGATGTTTGACGAGGCAACAAGCTCTCTGGACGAGGCTACGGAGAGGGAGATTGTGGATGCTGTGGCGGGTCTGTCGAAGGCCGACCACAACCTGACCATACTCTTCATCTCCCACAATCCCAAGACTTTGGAGTTCTGCGATAGGGTGATAGAATTGTAAATTGACGGTCGACGGTTGACGGTCGACTAATAAGTATGAATATGCCAACCAAACAAATAGCCAACGACCTCTTTTTTGCCTCCGCAGAGGAATTTCTGCGAGAGGGTAGGAGTGTGGAGTTGCGTGTCAAGGGGTTCAGTATGAGGCCCTTTGTGCGTAACGAGAGGGACGTGGTGGTACTCTCGCCCATTGAGGGTGTGGAGATTAGGAAAGGTATGGTTGTGCTGTTCCGACACAAAGGGCGACACGTTCTCCACCGAGTGCGCAGGGTGGGGGCCGATGGTGGCCTTGTGATAGAGGGCGATGGCAACTATCGCATCACCGAGAGGGCCACTACGGAGGATGTTGTGGCGTGGGTGAGCAGCGTTAGGCTCGGCGGCAAGGGTGGCTTCTCGTATGGCTCGTGCCGTTGGAGGGTGCGCAGTGTGTGGAGCCTGATGGTCAAGATGTTGCGCACGATGGCTGTGGATATTAAACGTAAACTAATAGGATAGAATGAAACTGAAATCAAATTGCAAGGTACGCAAGATTGCGGGCGAGAGTGTGATTGTCCGTATGGGCGAGCAGAATGTGAAGATGACAACCATCATTTCGCTCAACCCCACCAGCGAGTGGCTCTGGGAGCAGTTGCAGGGGGTGGAGTTTGATGCCGAGAAGGTGGCTGACCTGCTCGTTGGCGAGTATGAGGTGGAGCGTGAGGTGGCATTGAAGGATGCCGAGGCGTGGATTGCATCGCTCGCCAAAGCCGACTTGGTGGAGTAAACCGTCAACCGTCAACCGTCGACCGTCGACCGTCAACCGTCGGCCGACAATTAAAATTGAAAATTGAAAATTGAAAATGGGAAATTAGGGTGCGCCGTTGGCGCAGAGTTTTTTCATTTCCTTTTCTGCCCCTATTGCCCTTAAAGCCCTTAGGGAATTTAGGGGGTAAGTAATTTTCAATTCTCAATTGACCAAGCTTCGCTTGCTCTAAAATGCTCTCGCTCGGCACAGGCGTTGCCTGTTTTGTGTAGATGTTAGGTATGCACACCTTTGAGCCTTTGGATGCAGGCAAGCACCCTCTGCTCTCGCTTACTCGCATTTGCCTCAATTCTCCATTCTAATCCGGGTATCTTTTTTAATACTCGGGGGATTTAGGGAGTTTAGTGATTTTAAGGAGTTTAAGGTATCTTTTTTAATACCCGTGCCGTAGGCACACCTCAATTTTCAATTTTCAATTTTCCATTTTCAATTCTCATTATGTTTTATTCGGTAGCAGAACACATATTTGAACTCACAAGGGAGGTTTCGGAGCATCCCATATCGATAGGACTCAACTTTGCCCCTTTCAGGGTGGACGACAATGCGGAAGGTACGCTCTTTCGCGTGGTGGTGGACCGCCCCGTGGTGCCACGTGCCGACGAGCCGCTGACCACTTTCGACTACGACCTCCAAGAGGGCGATTGCACACTACGCATCTATGCCGACGAGTATCGACTCACGTTGCGTTGCAGGGGTAAGCAGGCAACCATTGTCTGCCCCCGAGAGCGTGCCGAAGAGGGCCCTGTCTATACTTTCTACGCCGACCTTTTTGCCGATGGCGGACGCCCCAATGGGGTTATCTTCGACCACGCAATGGTTTTTGCCTACTCCTTCGCCACACACTCCTATGATACACTGCTCATCCACTCCTCGGTGATTGTGAAGGATGGCCTTGCGGTGATGTGCTTGGGCGAGAGTGGTACGGGCAAGAGTACCCACACACGCCTTTGGCTCGAACACATCGAAGGCACCGAGAGGCTCAACGACGATGGGCCTGTGGTGAGAGTTATGCCCGATGGTGAGGTGAGGGTGTTTGGCTCGCCGTGGAGCGGCAAGGGTTGTGTGTGGAAGCAGGAGAGCTATCCGCTGGGAGCATTCCTGCGCTTGCGACAGGCTCCCTATAATCAGATAAAAAGGCTACACAAGATTGCCGCCTTTGGAGCTTTGTTGCCATCGACATTGCCCACTCTGCAAAAAGAAGAGAGGGCACTCGACCACATTTGCGATGCCCTCTCCAAGATAGTTGCCACAAAACCTATCTTTATGCTTGAATGTCTGCCCGACGAAGGGGCAGCACGTCTATCCTACGAAACAATCTTTGCTGCTGCGGGATACAGATAGCGACGGATTGATTTCTTGGGTGTTTTCTCAAATTCGCTTTCGCAGAGTTTGATTGCCGATACTTTCTCGTAGGCGGCTACCAACTTGTTGAGTTCGGTGAGGTTTTCGGCCATCACCTCTTTGAGTTTGGTGGTGCTCCAACCGTTCTTCTGTGCCATCTCGTAGTTGGGCACAACGAGAGCTGTGAGCTTACCGCCCTCCTCCTGATATACGAGCGACTCCACAACGGCTTCGAGGTTGTTGAGTTTGGCCTCAATCTCCTCGGGGTAGATGTTCTGACCGTTGTTGGAGAGAATCATAGTCTTGCAACGTCCACGGATGAAGCAGTTGGTATCTTTGTCCACCACGCCCATATCGCCTGTGTGGAACCAACCCTCGGCATCGATAGCGGCGGCTGTGGCCTCGGGGTTCTTGTAGTAACCAACAGTTACGTTCTCGCCCTTGACGCAAATCTCGCCGGGGATGTTGTAGGGGTCGGCCGAGTCAATCTTCATCTGCATACCCTCCACCAACTTACCGCACGAGAGCGATTTGTAAACCGTGTGGTGTGCATAGCAGATGAGAGGTGCGGTCTCGGTCATACCATAGCCCACGGTGTAGGGGAGGTTGATTTTTTTGAGCAACTTCTCAACATCGCTATTGAGGGCTGCGCCACCCATAATCAACTCCGTGAGTGCGCCACCAAAGGCCTCCATCAGCTGTGTGCGTACCTTCTTGTAAACAATCTGGTTGAGCAAGGGAATCTTGACGAGCGTCTTTACGGGCTGCTTTTCGAGTGTCGGCATAACCTTACCCTTCACAATCTTCTCAATCAGTAGAGGTACGGTGAGGAGCAGGTCGGGCTTCACATCTTTGAGTGCCTTCAAGAGGATGGGGGCTGCGGGCAATTTACCCAGCAGGGTGATGTGTGAACCGGTAGCCAGAGGGGTGAGCATATCGAATGCACAACCAAAGGCGTGGGCCAGAGGCAGGATGCCCAACACACGCGAGCCGCGATAGTGGAACTTGTACTCAATGGCGAAAGCCACATTGGCGGTTACGTTGTTCACGGTGAGCATCACACCCTTGCTGAGGCCGGTGGTACCGGAGGTGTAGGAGATGATGCACACCTTGTCGTTGGTTACCTCGGGATAGATGATATCCTCGGTGGAGAAACCTTTGGGGTAACGCTCGGCAAAGAGAGTCTCGATGTTGTTGTAGAGGTTGCTGATGGTGCCCTCCTCTTTTTCCCAGAGAACATTCATTGTTTCGTAGTCAACCACTGCCTCCAACTGCTCGAACTTCTCGGGGTCGAGTTTGGTCCAATAGTCCACGCTCAGGAAGAGGATGCGCGAGTCGGAGTGGTTGATGATGTTGGTGGCGTCGATGGGGTTGAAGTCCTGCAAGATGGGGACAATCACTGCGCCATAGGTAAGGGTGGAGGCGTAGATGCTCACCCATTTGGGGGTGTTGCGACCAATGAGGGCGATTTTGTCGCCTGCCTTGATGCCATATTTCTCATACACGAGGTGGTTTTTTGCAACGAGGGTTGCGAGGGTGTAGTATGAGAGGGTCTCTTTTTTAAAGTAGTCTGTCAGTGCAGGGAGTTCGGCATTGTTGCGGAAACTCTCCTGATACATTTTGATGAGGTTTTCCTTGACCATAGAGATGAATTTATGCTTGTTTCATTTTTTTTGAACGTGCGAAAATAGGACCAAACGATAAATGGGGGATGCAAGGCCTCCAAAATGCTCCGCTGCCCAATGGTGTGATTTTGTACCGTATGTAGGGAGTGGAGAGTTGCAACACGTTGTTTTACCGTGCATTATCTTTTGTCCCATGTTGCTATTACTCTACGATGCCGAAAGCAAAAAAACCTCTCCGCAAAAAAAAACACGGGTAACGAAAATGTTACCCGTGAAAAAGTCGGTTAAAACCTATGCTGTTTGAAGGCTAATGGCTAACAGCTAACGGCTAACGGCTCACGATTGCTGCAAAACCACCACCGCTCTTCATCTCTACCGAGAGGGTGTCGCCACTCTTGATGGTCTGTTTTTCGATGCGGTAGTCGGTACCCGTAAGGTCGGCGTTCACTCCGTCGAGGAACAGCTCTGCCTTCCACTCACCTTCGCCCAGGAAGTCGAGTGGAATGTCAATCGTGCGGCCCTCCCACGAGGTCAAACCACCCAGATACCACTTTTCACCACTCCTGCGAGCCGTAACAATGTAGTCGCCCACCTTGCCACACACAACCTCCGTGTGGTCAAACGTGGCGGGGATGGCGGCAATGAAACGGGTTGTTTCGTCCTCGGCCAAGTAGTTGGACGGGGTGTCGGTGAGCATCACAAAGGGTGCATCGAATACTACATAGGTTGCCACCTGGTGGGCCCTTGTACCCTGACTCATCGGGCGGTGGCGTATGGGGCGGAAGTCTGCCTTCGAGGCGTTAATCATTGCGCCCTGCGTGTAGTCCATAGGGCCTGCGGCCATACGGATGAAGGGGATGGTAACGTCGTTGCGAGGCATATCCACCTTGCTGCCGTCGGTCCATTTGAGTTGCTCCAAGCCATAGACACCCTCGTAGTTAATCACATTGGGCCACGTACGGCTTAATCCCGTCGGCTTGTACATTCCGTGATAATCTACCACCATCTTATACTTGGCACACACCTCGGCAATGCGGTAGATGTCCCTCACGGTGGTCTGGTCGTGGGCGTCGAAGTAGTCCACCTTGAAACCCTTCACACCCAATGCTGCATAGTGGGCACACACCTCCTCGGCCTGCTCCACCAAGAGGTTGCCAACGGCCCACAGAATCACTCCTACACCTTTCTCTTCGGCGTGGCGGCAGATGGCCTCAATGTCGAAACCGTCGATGGTTGCCAGCAGGTCGAAGCCTTTGTACCAGCCTGCATCCACGAGGATGTATTCCAGACCATATTTGGCCGCAAAGTCGATGTGGTATTTGTAGGTCTCGGTGTTGATGCCAACCCTGAAATCGATACCCGTCAGGCGGTTGCCACTCCACCACTCCCAAGCCGAACGGCCGGGCTTGATCCAACTCGTGTCCTCCAAACGTGAGGGTGCACCGAGGCGGTAGACCATATCGTTGGTGGGGAGGTCCCTATCCTGCTCGGCCCACGCTACAATGCGCCACGGGAAGGTGCGGGTACCGGAGGTTGTGGCCACAAGGTCGGTGTGGTAGCCATTGGCACGTTTGGCACCGGTGTTGTTCTTGCGGAAGTCGGTGGGCAGAGGTGTGGCAATGCCTTTCAGACCGAGTCCCTCGGTGGTGGCGCTTACGAACAATCCGGGGTAGTCCTCCACGTCGGCCTCCATAAGCAGCAGTTTGCCCTTCTCCTCCACGTCAATCAACACGGGGAGGAAGGCCAACTCATTGTGCTCCTTGGCTTTGGATGTGGGCTCCCAAGTGTATTGGCTCTCAAACGAGCTCTCATACTTGTCGCCCCTCGGACGGCAGTAGGGGATGACCAGAGGCCAATCTTGGCTCATTTGCCACTCCACCACCTCCTCGGCAACGGATATTTCTCCTTTCAGATTGGTGCAGAAACGATAGGCCACGCCCTCGTCGTAGGCCCTGAACTCCAACGACCACCCGCCACGCATCTGCAAGGTGAGGTGGTTGTAGGTATCGTCCACCTGTGGGTTGCGGTGGAAGGGGGCCGCAATGGTTTGATTTACCGCACCTTTTTGTGTTTTTCTCACCTTGGCATTGTCGCCCAAGATGGTGCCGTCGGCAAGGCGGAGCGCAATGCGCGAGGGGGCAATCACTTCGGTTTCATCCACCAACACTCGGTAGTGGATTTGCTCGGCCACGTCAACAACAACAGAGAGCCTCTTGGAAGGGCTTTGCAGTGTGTACTCTTTGGCCATTGCGGCTGTGGACGAACACACCACCACTGCCAACAATAGTGCGAAGTGGGAAAGAAATTGTTTCATACGGGTTTATAGTTTAGGATGTAATCGAAATGTCGGTCGTCGGTTGTCGGTTGACGGTCGTCGGTCGTCGGTCGTCGGTTGACGGTAGACGGTAGACGGTAGACGGTAGACGGTAGACGGTCTACGGTCTATTTTGGTGCCTTACGGTAGAGGTAGGCGGCAATGATGAAGAAGATGAGGTTGGGGAGCCACACCATAAAGGTCGACACCCACCCCTGACTGCCTTTGGCAATCTCCTCAAAGACTCGGCCCAACATAATGTAGGTGAAGCACAAGATTACACCAATACCGATGTTTACGCCCGTACCGCTACGCATCTTGCGTGCCGAGAGCGATACACCGATGACAGTGAGGATGAACACCGAAGCGGGATAAGAATACCTCTTGTGTCGCTCCACCTCGAAGATACCAATCATATCCGAGCCTTTGGCTTTCTGCTGGTCGATGAACTCGTTGAGCTCGCCAATCTTCATTGTGGTTATGAGGTTCTCCACCTTGCCCAACTCCATCTTGGAGAGGTTGATAAGGGTGTCCAACTTCTCGTGTCGCTCGAAGATGTCGTCCTCGCCCACAAAGTGGTGGGTAACATATTTTGGTGCGGTCCAATGTCCGTTCTCCTCGTTGTAGCGGATGTCGGCAGCCTCCAACGACTCGACAATCTTGCTCCCCTCAAAACGCTCGATACTCATAAACGAAGCGCGATTGGATGTGCCGTTGAAGTTACGCACATAGACAAACGTGCCGGGCTCAATCTGTCGGTAGATGTTGGGCTCAAACTGCTGGTGGCGGTTTTTGCGTAGATACTTACCCTCAAATTCCACCCTCTTTTCGTTGGCCACGGGTATGACCTCCAAGTTGAGGTAGAGCGACACGCCCGAGATGACCATTGCCGACACAAAATATGGCCACAGCAGGCGGCGGAAACTAACACCGGCCGATTGTATGGCGGTAATTTCGGTGCGCCCGGCCATCTGCGAGGTGAAGTATATTACGGCAATGAAAGTGAAAAGGCCGCAGAAGAGGTTGATGAAATAGGGAATGAAGTTGACATAGTAGCCGAAGATGATACGCTCCAAGGGTGCTTTCATCTCGATGAAGTCGTCAATCTTCTCCACAGCATCAAACACCACCACGATGATGATAATCAGCGCAATGGCAAAGAAAAACGTGCCGAGGAACTTGCGGGTGATGTAGCCATCAATCAACTTAAATCCCGGCCAAAGGCTCTTGCGACGTTTTATATTGCTTTGTTCGTTATTCATATTTGACTACAAAAGTAGCAAAACAATTTAGAATTCCCACTATAATCTTCTTGCAAGCTTGATAACCATTTCCTCCTTCCATGGCTTGAAATCGCCCTCGATGATGTGCTTGCGGGCTTCGCCAACCAACCATAGGTAGAAGGCTACGTTGTGGAGCGAGGATATCTGTGCGGCCATCATTTCGCCCGACACGCTCAGGTGTCGCAGGTAGGCCTTCGAGTAGAGCGTGTCCACAAAACTCTTACCATTGGGGTCGATGGGCGAGAAGTCATCTTTCCACTTCTCGTTGCGGATGTTGATGATACCCTCCGAGGTGAAGAGCATACCGTTGCGACCATTGCGGGTGGGCATCACGCAGTCGAACATATCCACACCTCTCTCGATGGCCTCCAAGATGTTGATGGGTGTACCCACACCCATAAGGTAGCGTGGACGGTCGGTGGGGAGGATGGCGTTGACCACCTCAATCATCTCATACATCACCGGCGCGGGCTCGCCCACCGCAAGGCCACCAATGGCATAACCATCGGCGTTGTACTGCTTTACGAACTCCGCAGCCGAAGCCCTCAGGTCGGGATAGGTGCAACCCTGCACGATGGGGAAGAGGGATTGGTGATAGCCATACTTTGGCGCAGTTCGCTCATATTGGTTGAAACACCTGTCGAGCCAACGCTGTGTCATAGCCAACGAGCGTGCCGAGTAGCGATAGTCGCTCCTGCCGTCGGGACACTCGTCGAAGGCCATCATAATGTCGGCACCAATGGTGCGCTCGGTGTCGATGACGCTTTCGGGGGTGAAGATGTGCTTTGAGCCGTCGATGTGGCTCGAAAACCTCACTCCCTCCTCGGTAATCTTCCTGCGTGCTGCGAGCGAGAAGACCTGAAAACCACCACTATCCGTGAGCATCGGACGGTCCCAAGTGCTGAACTTATGCACGCCACCGGCCTTTTCTATTATCTCCATTCCGGGACGGAGATAGAGGTGGTAAGTGTTGGCCAGGATGATTTGGGCCTCCACGTCCTCTCGGAGGTCCCTATGGAAGATACCCTTCACCGTGGCGGCAGTGCCTACGGGCATAAATATGGGCGTTTGGATGTTGCCGTGTGCTGTTTCGATGAGTCCCGCACGAGCCTTCGTTGCGGTGTCTGTATGTTGGAGTGTAAATTTCATAACGCAAAAATAGCGAATAGAATTGACAAAATAAAATTTTGTCTAAAATGCTCTCGCTCTGCACAGGCGTTGCCTGCTTTGTGTAGATGTTAGGTCTGCACTCTTTTGAGCCTTAGGATGCTTGCAAGTGGCCTCCGCTCTCGCTTACTCGCATTTGCGGGAATGGAAAATAACGAAAAAGCGTGTGTCCTGGCTTTGAGGATACACGCTTTGTATTGGTGTTAATGATGATGCCTAAAAACTTTTCAGGCTGCTCTCCGGAGCATCCACCTCGCCTTGTGCTCGGCGGAATTTGCCGAAACGGATGTAGGCCGAGATGTTGATGGAGCGACCGAGTACCTCGTTGGAACTGTGGCGGATGAATGTGCCTGAGCGGATGGTGCTCTCCACAAATTTGTGGCCGTGCAGAATGTCGCCCACACGCACCGAAAGTCCCGCTTTAATTTTGGGGATGTCGGTTCTGAATGAGATACCCAGCGAGTGGTAGTATCCGTAGTCCACTGCCTGTGCAACGGCTGCCGTGGGGCGTGCCGAGTAGGAGGCGCTGATACTTGTATTGTCAAACCACTTGTTTTTGCGGAAGTTGTAGGATGCCGAGGCCGACCAAGTGAAGGTGTTAATGGTGTTGCTGTACCCCTCGGAGATGTTGTAGGTGGCAGAGGTGAATGTGCCATCCAAACCAATGTTTGCACGCTTGAAGGGACGGATATCTATTCCGCCTCTCACTTCGTGTCGTTGCTCGTTGCCGAAGTTGTCGTAGGTGCTCACCGTTACACCGTCCTCCCTCATCTCCGTTATGGGGTTGATGGAGTTATCGACGTAAGTGAATCGGTATGTTGGCATTCCGATGCTCATCCAACGTGGAGTGAGTTTTGTTATAAAGTTTCTCGATGTCCAAGAAATGTTTGCCGAATAGTTCATTTCGGGACGCAAGTGTGGGTTACCATAACGTAGGTGCATCGGGTTGCTGTCGTTCACGTATGGGTTGAGCAACGAGAAGGATGGTTGCATAGGGTGAGCAGACAGTGAAACATTAAAAGGTAGAGGACCTCTTTGAACGGAAAAACCGCTAGTAGCACTCCAATTCAATATGTTGTAATCCAGCGGTGTATTCCCTGTGTTACGATATATACCCGTAGTATGATCGTACATCGCACGAGCCAAGAATGTTACAGCTCCAAATGTTTTTGATTTTGGTTTAAAAGCACTGCGTATTTCGACTCCTGCGATATTTTGATTATAGAACAAACCGTCGTTGGGGTTTTGTATGAAAACGCCTCCGTTTTGTGAACTCTCATAGAGGGAGTGGTTGTCGTAGCGTCGCCAGGAATAGGTTGCAGCAATCGTTATATTCGGGTAGGGATTTTTGGGGTTGTCCGAGATTATGAATGCTGTTTGTAGACGGGCATTTAATTGGTCTTGCTGTGTGCTACTACTGCTGTGTGTTATGAGTGTAGACTTGTCGGCATAGTCGGAGTCTACCCACGAGTCGGTTGTGCTCTCGTTGTGGGTGTAATCTGCTCTGAACCTGATGGAGGACTTTTGGATTTGTATCGGGAGTCCGACATCTATTTTTCCCGTCAGATTGAGTGGTGAAGAAGAGTTGCTTCGGGAGTTGGAGAGTTGATTGTTGGATATGGCTCCCGTGGTTGCATCCGTACGCCACGATTCCGAATAGCTGTATCGGTTTTGGTCGGCAAAACTACCTTGAAACCTTATCGAATAATCTCCTTTGTTGCCCCAACCACCATGATTATCCAACCCTATGGTGTGTGTCTGTCCTCTTGTGCTGTCGGCGGCATTGTTGTATTGGGTGTAGAGCGGTGCACCGCCCTCCGCGCCGAGATATTCCGCACGTGATTTTTTTTGGAGTGTTGGCGAATGGGTGAGCGAATACTTGTACTTAACACCAAAAGATAGATGCCTGCTTGGTTTGACAGCGGCATCAATGTCGGCGTTATATCTTCCATCTTTTGGGGTTGCATCACCACCCAATTCACTTGCAAAGCCAATTGGTAGTGGCTGGTTGGTCTTGATGTTGATAATGACACCCGTGTTGCCATACTCGGCCGAGTGAGGCATAATCACCTCAATCTCGTCCATTACGGCTGCACCAATGAAATCCATTGTATATTGACGCATTGCCGAAATGAGAGTTTCGGGTTTGCCATTGATGTATATGTCTTGGATATGTCGTCTATTATATCGTAAGGTTCTACGATATCCGCCATTATCAAGGCCTGGGACTTTTGCCATAATGGTTGACATCTTGCGATATTTAGCCTCGGGGTCTGCCTTTACGTTGTAGATAATGCGGTCTTCTTTCTCCACGACGAGTGGTTTGACGGTGATACCCTCAATCTCTACACCCGCTTGGAGAGCGATGTTGCCAAAATTAAGTTGCTTGTCATTTCTGTTTAACTTAATTTCTTTTTCATGAGTTGTGTAACCCACGGCCGAAATAGTCAACTTGTACAAACCTTCCTTGTTGTAGCGCAACATAAAGACACCGTCCTTATTGGCAGCTACAGCAGAAACTCCTTTCCCATCCCCATCTGTAAGAACTACGGTTGCATAACCCACGCCATTCTTCGAGGTGGAGTCCACCACACATCCTTGCAAGATGTGTTCGGCAGCGAACACACCGGTAACACTGCCGAACAACAATATTATGAATAAGAAAATACGTTTCATAATGGAAAGAATGATGATTTTGTTCACAAGTATAAGAAAATCAAACAAAAAAAGCAAATTTTATGTTATCTTTTTTACTTGTGTGGCTGGTGTCTGAAAAGGCTGAGATGTTGTGGAAAATGTAGTGGGGCTTAGGTGGGGAAACAATACCCCGCAGAGGAGATGGTAGAATGGAAATTTTTGCTATATTTGCAAAATGTTTACGTAGTAAGAGCGTAGAAATTACACAGCAAAGCAATGAACGACTTGGGTTTTTTGGGCAATTTTGTGGTTGAGGGCTACCTGTGGCAGAGCCTTGTGGCGTTGGGTGTGCTGGCTGTTGCCTTTGTGGTGCAGCTGTGCATCCTCTGTGCCCACTATGGTCGCATCGCCTCCTATCGCAATCCCGCCCCATCGCCCGAAGCCGACAAGGTGGGTATATCGGTGATTGTCCCCCTCTTTGAGGCCGACTTCCGATTTCTGGACGAGTCGCTACCCGTGTTCCTTGCACAGAGGCACAACCCATACGAGGTGGTGTTGGTGAACGTGACCGGCAACGAGGATTTCACCGAGCACATCAAACTACTCAAAATCACCAACCCACGACTCTCTTCGACCATTATGAAGGTGGTGCCACACTGTCCCATATCGACCAAGATGGCCCTCAACGTGGGCATCAAGGCTGCAAAGTACGACAACCTTGTCTTCACACTGCCCACCTGTACCCCTCGCTCGGAGCGTTGGGCCGATATGTTTGCACGAGGTTTTGTGGACCACGATGTGGTGCTGGGCTACACGTCGCTGTTGCCGTTCAATGGAGCAGGCCACCGTACCATCAGGGTGGCAAACCTAATGCTTTCGGCACGATGGATTGCCGACGCTGTCAAGGGACACCCCTGGCGTGGAGTCCTCTCCAACTTGGGCTTCACCAAAAAAGCATACTACGACGCACGAGGCTTCAACCACCTCAACCTCAATGCCGGCGAGGATGACCTCTTTGTGCCCAAGATTGCCACAAAGAAGAACACCTCCGTTGTGCTTGGCGGCCCCGCCACGATGAATAGGCGTGTGTGGCCGGGGTGGTGGAAGGAGGAGCGCACGAGGCGTGCCATCACCTACCGCCACTATCCTCTGCGCGTGAGGTTTGCTATGGGTGCGGAGTTGTGGACAAGGGCGCTGTTTTTCCTCTCGGCACTCGCTGTGGCACTCTTCTTGCCGAGTGTGGCGGGATATGTGGCTCTGGGACTATTTGTCGTCAGGGAGGTGGTGGCTATGCTCATTGCGGCACGTACTGCCCGCAGGCTCTCCGACAGGGCTCCGTTGGCCGTGTATCCTCTCTACGACTTTGTGGCCCCTGCCAAAGAGTGGGCACGGGGGGTGAAACAACTATTTACTCCAAAGAAACACAAGTGGAACTCGAAAAATACATAATCCTCTCCGACGCGCAACTTGTGACCTTTGCGCTGGATGGCGACTCGGTGGCCTTTGAAACCCTCTTCAAACGCTACCGCGACGGCATCTACAACCTGTGCTTGCAGCGCACGGGTGGTAATACCGACGACGCTTCCGACCTAATGCAGGAGACCTTTGTGAAGGTCTATGTCAACTTGGAGAAGTATGACTCGAAGTTCACCTTCGGGCAGTGGATTTACACCATTGCGCGCAACAACTTTATTGACTATGTGCGCCGCCGTAGGGACGACCTCTCGCTCGACTCGCTCAAAGGCACATCAACCACGTCGTTTGTGTCGCTGGATAACGCCGAGAGTCCCGAGGAGCGCATCATCAGCGCACAACACACCGTGCAATTGGAGCGCTGTATGGCCGAGTTGCCCGAGAAGTATCGCCAGATGGTCGAACTGCGATTTGTGAGGGAATATTCATACGAGGAGATTGCCGCACATATGGGCCTGCCTATCGGTACGGTCAAAACACAAATACACCGAGCAAGGGAGCGATTGTGCAAACTGATTGCCAATCAATGACCGTCGCCGTCAACCGTCGACCGTCAACCGACTAATAAAATTGAAAATTGACAAAATGAATTTTGTCTAAAATGCTCCCGCTCGGCAAAGTCTGCGAGCAGCCTCTGCTCTCGCTTACTCGCATTTGCGAAAATTGAAAAATATTCCCTAAACTCACGGGTAACAAAAACGTAACCCGTGAAGAAATAAAGCTGCTCCCCTTTCGTAGGGGAGGAGTGGTCGGATGGCACGGGTAACAAAAAAGCAACCCGTGAAAAAGGCAGGCCTCTCCGAAGTCTTGGGTATTAAAAAAGATACCCGTGAAAAAGGCAGGCCCTTAAAAAAGTTGCTGATTGCTAAAAAAAACAAAGATATGAATACCAAACCTACTGCACCCAAAAAGGTTGCACCCAAGAAGAAACCATCCACTAAGAAGGCAGAGCCGAGTGTGGCCCGTGCGTTGGTACGCAACATTGTCATTGCCGTCAGTCTACTTATCATTGTCCTCTTTGTGTCTAACCTTCTGCTGGCCATCATCACCCGCCACGGTAGCAACAAGGATGTACCCAACTTTGTGGGTACTAACCTCGAACAAGCCGAGGGGCTGGCTCGCAAGGGACGTTTGGAAATCATCGTCAACGACTCGCTCTATGTGCCTATGTATGCCGGAGGTGTTATCCTCGAACAGAGGCCTTCGGCCGGTAAGGACAAGGTGAAGAGTGGAAGGAAAATCTATGTCACCATCAACGCCTCCAAACAGAAATCGGTGGAGATACCCTACGTTGCGGGCTACTCGCTCCGTCAGGCCAAGAGCAACCTGCTGGCCGCAGGACTCGAAATAGACCGCCTCGAATATGTGAGCGACTTGGCCAACAACTACGTTCTGGACCAGAAGTTTAGGGGCGAGAAGATGAAGGCCGACTCGGTGGTGTTGGCTCCCATTGGCTCCAAGATAACCCTCGTTGTGGGACGTAGCGACAACCACCACGAGCCCATTCCCGACCTTGCGGGTATGACTCTTCGTGAGGTGAAAAATATGCTCTGGGACCACGGCTTCAACCTCGGAGCTGTGGAGTTTGAGGGCACACTCAATATGGCGGGTCAGAACTCCGCAAGGGTTTATCGTCAGTATCCGGAGCCTGAGACCGAAGCCCGTATGGGCCGTGAGGTGTCGGTGTGGCTCCGAGCCGTAGAGGATGTGAAATAGGTCGTGAATGATAATAGTTTAGCAACAACAGAGAATGAAATCACACGCCTTTGATAACTACACACCTCCCCCACGTGAGGAGGGCGACGAGCAGGAGGAGTTCTTCGAACACTTTGCTCTCACGGTCGACAAGGGACAATCGCTGATGCGCATTGACCGCTATCTGGCAACCCATATGGAGGCGTGTAGCCGTAGCCGCATACAGGCCGCTGCCGATTGTGGCAACATACTCGTGGACGGTAAACCCGTGAAGTCGAGCTATAAGGTGAAACCCTTGGAACGCATCTCTATCGTGATGCCCTATCCCAAGCGAGATACAACGCTCATTCCGCAGGATATTCCCATCGAAATTATCTACGAAGACGAACACCTCTTGTTGGTCAACAAGCGTGCAGGTATGGTTGTCCACCCCGGCCACGGTAACTGGGACGGTACGCTTGTGAATGCCCTTGCGTGGCACTTGCAGGGTACGGAGTTGTTCAAAGAGGGTAGTGGCGACATCCGTGCGGGCCTTGTTCACCGCATCGACAAGAACACCTCGGGCTTGCTTGTGGTGGCCAAAACGGAGTATGCCCACGCATTCCTTGCCCACCAATTCTTCGAGCACACCATCACCCGTCGCTATCTGGCCCTTGTGTGGGGCAACTTCGAGGAGGACGAGGGTACGGTGGTGGCCCACGTGGGACGTAGTAAGACCGACCCTATGAATATGGCTGCCTACCCCGACGGCGACTATGGCAAACACGCCGTAACCCACTATAAGGTGCTGCGCCGCTATGGCTATGTTACCCTCATAGAGTGCCGACTCGAAACGGGCCGTACCCACCAGATTCGTGTACATATGCAACACATCGGCCACCCGCTGTTCAACGACGAACGCTATGGTGGCGACCGCATATTGAAGGGTACCACATTTAGCAAGTATAAACAATTCGTGGAGAACTGCTTTGAGCTGATGCCTCGCCACGCACTCCACGCTCGTTGTTTGGGTTTCATACACCCTGCCACCAAGCAGGAGGTCTATTTCGACTCGGAGTTGCCGGAGGATTTTCGGGCGGTGCTTAACAAGTGGGACTCCTATGCAAAAAACGCAGATAATTGACGATTTCTGCGTTGCACTGCGATAAACGCCCTCCTCATTTGCGTCAGCAAACTACGGGGGCGTTTTCTTGTGCGCCTTGAACTCGCCTAATTCTTTGCGTTTTTTTTACGTCGACCGACAACCGTCGACCGTCAACCGTCAGCATACCCCTCCGGTCTTCGACCACCTCCCCTAACTTAGGGGAGCAGCTTTTTTCACGGGTATCTTTTTTAATACCCAAGACCTCGGAGGGGCCCCACCTTTTTCACGGGTTGCTTTTTTGTTACCCGAGAGTTTTGGGAATTTAAGGAGTTTAAGGAGAAGGAGAATTTTGAATTTTCCATTCCCTTTCTGCCCTTTCTGCTCTTTTTGCCCTTTCTGCCCTTTCCGCCCTTTGGTGCCCATTCAGCCCTTTCTTTTTCTCGGGTATCTTTTTTAATACCCGTGAGTTTAGGGAATTTAAGGAGCGTAGTGAGTTTAGTGAAAGTCCCTTTCTGCTCTTTCTGCTCTTTCTGCCTTTTGATTTAACAAAATTTCTTCGTATCTTCGCAGGGAGCAAACCAATAGTGGCCCTTTGCCACGCAAAACAAACAGACACAAGTTATGAATTACGTTGAGTTGAACATATTCTGCAACGACGAGTTGGCGGAGATTCTGGTTGCCGAGTTGGCAGACTATCCCTTTGAGAGTTTCGCAACCGAGCCCGACCTGCTGAAAGCCTACATCCCACAAGAGCGAATGGCCGATTGCTACGACCGAGTGGAGGCTCTGTTGGCACACTATGGGGTGGGCGAGCACCGCTATATCGTCATCGAGTCGCAAAATTGGAACGCCTTGTGGGAGAGTAACTTCCCGCCCGTTGAGGTGGATGATGTAGTGGCTATTCGTGCACCATTTCACGACCCCTATCCCAACTTCCGTTTCGACATTGTCATCACCCCCAAGATGTCGTTCGGTACGGGACACCACGCCACCACCTACCTGATGAGTCGTGCGGTTGCAGGGCGTGATTTTACGGGCAAGAGTGTCTTGGATATGGGTTGCGGTACGGGCGTGTTGGCCATCATTGCCGCCAAGTGCAACGCCGAGAGAGTGGATGCTGTGGATATTGACGAGTGGGCCTACGAAAACTGCACCGAGAATTGTGGCGTGAATGGTGTGGCCGAGAAGATTGCTGTCCACCTGGGCGATGTGAGCGCAATTCGTGGAAAGAGCTACGACACCATCCTGGCCAACATCAACCGTAACATTCTGCTGGCCGATATGCCCCACTATGTGGAGGCGCTCAATGAGGGCGGCGAGCTCATCATGAGTGGCATTTTGGAGGGCGACATCCCCACCATTCGTGCTCGTGCCGAGGAGTTGGGCCTAACCTATGTGGGCTGTGACCTAAAAGATGGCTGGGCAGCGGTGGTAACACGCAAGTAGAGGCGTGGTGATAAAACAAGGCGGTCAACCTTTTTTTGGAGGTTGACCGCTTTGTTGTTTTTATGTGGGGCATCATTTTCTCCCCTCCCCAACACTTACAGTTGCCTACGCAGGCGGGCTACGGGGATTTTGAGCATTTCGCGATACTTGGCCACCGTGCGACGTGCAATGTGGTAGCCACGCTCGTTGAGGATATTCATAAGGGTTTCGTCCGTGAGCGGGTCGTGCTTGTCCTCGCCCTCGATACACTCCGAGATAATCTGTTTGATCTCGTGGCTCGACACCTCCTTGCCACTATCGGTCTGCATCGCCTCCGAGAAGAGGCTTTTGAGCGGAATCACTCCAAAGTGGGTCTGCACATACTTGCTGTTCACTACCCTCGATATGGTCGAAACATCCAACCCTGTGAGGTCGGCAATGTCCTTCAAAATCATAGGTTTGAGCCTCTTGGGGTCGCCATCGATGAAATAGTCCTTTTGGAATTCGAAAATCTCGGTCATTGTAGCCAAGAGTGTGTCGTGGCGTTGTTTGATGGCCGAGATGAACCACTTGGCAGACTCAATCTTACTGCGTACAAATTTTAGCGCCTCCTCGTCCTGTTCGCCCGTCATACCGCCTGCCACCGAAGAGCGCAGTATCTCCATATAACGACGGTTTACTTTCAATTCGGGGATGTTGTAGGAGTTAAGGCGAAGGTTAAACTCTCCGTCGTGGTAGTCCAGCAGAAAGTCGGGCACCACATAGGGGGCAGCGTCGTCGGGCGCATCGCCATACATATTGCCCGGCTTGGGCGACAGGTGGCGTATCTCCTCAATGGCATCCGCAAATTCATCTTTGCTCACGCCCAAACGAGCAAGCAACTTATCATAGTGTTTCTTTGCAAAGTCGTCGAAGTGGTTCTCCAAAATCCTACGGGCCAACAGCTGCTCCTCGTTGAGGGGTGCGATGGAGTCGAGTTGCAACAGTAGGCACTCTTGGAGATTGCGTGCCCCCACACCCGAGGGCTCCAACTCCTGCACCACACGCAGGATACGCTCCAACTCCTCGACGCTTATGTCGAGGCCTATGGTGAAGGCAATGTCGTCCGACACCGACACGAGGTCCCTGCGCAGGTAACCATCCCCATCGAGGCTGCCGATGAGATATTTTGCTATGGCAAAATCGCGGGATGACAGCTCCTTGTAGCCGAGCTGTTCCTCCAACGACTCCTGCAACGACTGTCCGCCACTGATGTAAACGGTGCGTTGTTTGTCGTCTTTGGAGAAGTTGTTGGCGTGGAGTTTATAGGCGGGGGTGTCGTCCTCTTTGAGGTAGTCGTCAACGGATATCTCCTTGGGCTCTTGCTCTTCGCCACTCTCGGAGGTGCGCTCCTCTTCGAGGACGGGGTTTTCCTCGATCTCCTGCTTGATGCGCTGTTCGAGTTGCATGGAGGGCAATTCGAGCAGTTTAATCATTTGGATTTGTTGGGGCGACAACTTCTGTTGGAGTCGGAGAAGTTGCTGTTGACGAAACGATGAACTCATAACTACTTGATTTTAATGTTTAACGTAAAATTTCTGTGTGTAGTGTACGGTGTTCTTCGTTTATTTAAGCTGTTAGCTGTTAGCCATTAGCCATTAGCTGTTGGTTGTTAGCTGTTAGCTGTTAGCTGTTAGCCGTTGATATTTTTAACCTCCTACCGCCAACCGCCCAAAAAAGACGGTTGACGGTTGACGGTTGACGGTCGACGTTAGTACTCTGCGTTCTTGGGAGTGCGGGGGAAGGGGATAACATCACGGATGTTGGCCATACCCGTAACGAAGAGCAGCAGACGCTCGAAGCCGAGGCCGAAGCCACTATGGGGAGCCGAGCCCCAACGACGAGTGTCGAGGTACCACCACAAGGTCTCCTTGCTCATACCCCTCTCCTCAATGATGGCGTTGAGTTTCTCATAGTCGGCCTCACGCTCGCTACCACCGATAATCTCGCCAATCTTGGGGAACAGAACGTCCATCGCACGCACGGTCTTGCCGTCCTCGTTCTGCTTCATATAGAACGACTTAATCTCCTTCGGATAGTTGATGAGGATGACGGGCTTCTTGAAGTACTCCTCCACGAGGTACCTCTCGTGCTCGCTTTGGAGGTCGCAACCCCAAGTGCAGGGGAACTCGAACTTCTTGCCACTCTCGCCGAGGATGCGGATACCCTCGGTGTAGTCGAGCCTTACGAAGTCGCAGGCAACAACACCCCTCAGACGCTCAATTAGTTCCTTGTCGAACATATTGTTCAGGAAGGTGAGGTCGTCCATACAGTTGTCCAGCGCATACTGAACGCAGTATTTGATGAACTCCTCGGCCAGAGCCATATTGTCCTCCAAGTCGTAGAAGGCCATCTCGGGCTCAATCATCCAGAACTCGGCCAAGTGGCGTGGAGTGTTGGAGTTCTCGGCACGGAAGGTGGGGCCGAAGGTGTAGATTTGGCCCAACGCAAGTGCTCCGAGCTCGCCCTCCAACTGTCCACTCACGGTGAGTGCGGTCTGGCGTGCGAAGAAGTCCTGTGAGTAGTCCACTGCGCCATCCTCGGTTTTGGGAACGTTGTTGAGGTCCATAGTGGTTACGTTGAACATAGCACCTGCACCCTCACAATCCGAAGCGGTAATCAGCGGTGTGTGCCAATAATAAAAACCCTTGTCGTTGAAGAATTTGTGGATTGCGTAGGCCATAGCGTGGCGGATGCGGAACACGGCACCAAAGGTGTTGGTGCGGGGACGCAGGTAGGCAATCTCACGGAGGAACTCCATCGAGTGTCCCTTCTTTTGGAGGGGATAGGTGCTGTCGGCCTTGCCGTAAATCTCAATCTTGTCGGCCTGTACCTCCACGGGCTGGCCCGAGCCTACCGACTCCACAAGCCTACCCTCGACGCACACACAAGCACCGGTGGTAACATCCTTCAAGAGCTCCTCATCGGCCGAGGCCATATCCACAACAATCTGGATGTTGTTGATGGTGGAGCCGTCGTTGAGGGCGATGAAAGCCACGTTTTTGTTGCCACGCTTGGTGCGTACCCAACCTTTGACACTCACGCTCTGTCCCTCGGGGGTGAGGGCGAGCAAATCGGAAATTCTCACTTTTTTCATATCTCTGTTTTTATCGGTTTTTCGGACTGTTCCTATCAGTTCTCGGACAATTTCTGCCGGTTTCCGTACAATTCTTCCGCTCCCTTGCCGAGCGGTTGCATACAATGCAATCGCAAATGTACACATTCTTTTCGAAATTTTTCTGCAAAGCAAGAAAAAGGCACTTATTTTTGCTTATTTCAACTAAAATTTGTTATTTTTGTAGGTTGCAAGGAGTGTCGCAGTGACGATGAATGGCAACGAATGGTAACCCCAAAGGTTACCACAATCAAGTGGAATGAAATGTTATACAGCTAATGACCAATAACTAAAAACCTAAAAACTATGAAACTACCTTACTCTGAACCCTATCGCATCAAAGCGGTTGAAGCAATCAAACCCTCCACTCGTCGCCAAAGGGAGAAGTGGATTAAGGAGGCACACTACAACCTCTTCAACCTCACCTCCGACCAGGTGTTTATCGACCTTCTGACCGACTCGGGCACAGGCTCAATGAGCGACCAGCAGTGGGCTGCCATTATGACCGGCGATGAGAGTTACGCAGGTGCAAGCTCCTATTTCAACCTCAAAAAAGCCGTTAAGAACATTTTCGGTTTCGACTACTTCCTGCCCACACACCAGGGCCGTGCTGCCGAAAACGTGCTCTTCTCCGGCTTGGTGAAGGATGGAGATATTGTCCCCGGCAACTCACACTTCGACACCACCAAAGGACACATCGAGTCGCGCAAAGCAACCGCTATCGATTGCACCATCGACGCTGCCAAAGATACCCAATTGGAGATTCCCTTCAAGGGCGAGATTGACCTCGACAAACTGCGTGCAGTGTTGGATAAATATCCCAAAGAGAGGATTCCTTTCTGCGTTTTGACCATCACCAACAACACCGCAGGTGGTCAGCCCGTGTCGATGAAAAACATCCGTGAGACTTCGGAACTCTGCCACAGCTATGGTGTGAAGTTGCTGATTGACTCGGCACGCTTTGCCGAGAACGCATATTTCATCAAGAAACGCGAGGCGGGCTATGGTAATAAGACCATCAAGCAGATCGTTAAGGAGATGTACTCCTATGCCGACCTGATGACCATCTCGGCAAAGAAAGACGGTATGGTGAATATGGGTGGCTTCTGCGCTATGCGTACACAGGAGGAGTTTGACCTTGCCAAACGCTATTGCATTATGTATGAGGGTTTTGTAACCTATGGCGGTTTGGCAGGTCGTGATATGAACGCTCTGGCTGTGGGCCTCGACGAGAACACCGAGTTTGAGCAGCTCGACGCTCGTATGCGTCAGGTGGCCTATCTGGGTAAGCTCCTCGACCGCTATGGTATTCCCTACCAGCGTCCCGCCGGTGGTCACGCAATCTTTGTGGACGCCAAGAAACTCCTTCCCAATGTGCCCAAAGAGGAGTTTGTGGCTCAGACTCTGGCCGTAGAGCTCTACTTGGAGGCAGGTGTGCGTGGCTGCGAGATTGGCTCCATCTTGGCCGACCGTGACCCCGTGACTCGTGAGAACCGTTACAGCGACCTCGAACTCACCCGCTTGGCTATCGCTCGCCGTGTCTATACCGACAACCATATGGCAGTGATTGCAGCCGCCTTGAAGAATATCAAGTCGAGGGCCGACAAGATTACTCACGGCTACAAGATTGTGGAGGAGGCTCCCATCCTGCGCCACTTCACCGTGAAACTCGAAAAAATCGAAGAATAAAACTACCTACAAGAGAGAGGATATGATGAGAAAATTGTTTACCGCAAGTGTGGTGTTGTTGATGACCATTGGTGCGTGGGCGCAAATGCCCAAGCGAAAGGCCTCCGAGTTTGACTACCAAAATGTGGCTCCTCGCCGCACCGAGTTCATCACCTACTCCACACGCAACCTTGCCGAGAAGGGCGACCGCACTGCCGAGCGATACTACATTCCGTTGGAGTATCGTATGGTGGATGCTGTGGCTGTGGAGAGCGACAAGGGTACACCTTGTGTGCGCCGCAACTACGAGGTCGACCTGCCCATTGCTTGGCGTGATAGGGATGTGTTCCTTCACACCGAGGGTGGCTCTGCCGAGCGAGTGGTCTATGTGAACGACAAGAGGGTGGGCGCAGCAAGGGACGACCGTGCGCCTGCCGAATTTCTCATCTCCTCCTACCTTGCCGACGGAGTAACACGCATCTCCATTGTCAGCCCTGTGGAGCCCGACCGTAGGCCTGCGGAGATGGTGGAGCCTAATGCGACAGAGAACCTATTCGTCTACTCGCAACCTCCCGTGAGGATTCACGATGTGTTGGTGCGTGCTGTGCCCGATGAGGGTGGCAAACACGGAGTGCTCAACTTGGACGTAGTGGTGAGTTCATCCCGCCGTACCGAAACACTCTCGGTGGGCTACGACATCTACTCGCCCGAAAAGGAGCTCAAATACTACGACCTGAGGGAGATAGAGGTGCCCTATGGTAAGACCGACACCGTCCACTTCCAAACCAACATCTATGGTGCTACGGAACGCTTGTGGAGTGCCGAGAGTCCCAAGTTGTATGATGTTACAATCTACACCAAGAGGGGGCGTATTATGACCGAGTACCTCAATTTGAAGGTGGGCTTTGGGCGCACCACCTTCGATGGCGAGCACATCTACCGCAATGGTAAACCCATCGACCTGCGCACCGTGGCCTATAATGCTACCCCCGTGCGTAAGCAGACAGAGGCCGACATCAAACACCTCAAAAAGGAGGGCTACAACACCATCTGTGTGGGCTATCCCCAGCCGGTGTGGTTCTACGACCTGTGCAACCAGATAGGTATGTATGTGATAGAGCAGGCCAACATCAACACTAACCCTATGGGTGGCGATGTGAGCCGTAAGGGGTCCCTTACCAACAATCCTCGCTGGTTGCCGGAGTTTTTGGAGCGACAGAAGGCCTCCTTCTACCGCACACGCATCCACCCCTGCATCATTGCATGGAGTCTGGGTGCACCTTCGGGTGGCGGCTACAATATGTACAAGTGCTACGAGTGGTTCAAGAGCGTGGAGAAGGAGAGGCCCGTAATCTATCGCGACGGCGATTGGAACACGGATATAAAAATTCAAAATTAAGAATTCAAAATTCAAAATTGCCTCTGTGAACGTTGAGTTGATTGTCATAGGTAAGACCGATTCGGTTGAGGTGGCGCGCCTTGTGGAGGACTACAAGGGGCGTGTGGGCCACTACACCCGCTTTGGTATCACCACCATCCCCGACGTGCGTAACACCCGTTCGCTGAGCGAGGCGCAGCAGAAGAAGGCGGAGGGCGAGGCCATTCTGCGTATGTTGCAGACCTCCGACTATGTGGTGCTGATGGACGAGCGTGGGCGTGAGTACACCTCCGAGGAGTGGGCTGCGTGGTTGCAGAAGAGGATGGCAAGTGGCTGCAAGAGATTGGTGTTTGTGATAGGCGGCCCCTATGGTTTCTCGCAGGAGGTCTACGATAGGGCCGACAGCCTCATTGCTCTCTCCAAGATGACCTTCTCGCACCAAATTGTGAGGGCCATCTTTGCCGAGCAGCTCTACCGAGCATTCACAATCATCAACAATGAGCCCTATCACCACAAATAGAAAATTGGAATAGAGAAAGACTATGAAACAACTGCTAACACTCTGCACGGCACTCTTTGTTGCCATCGGAGGGCTCCGGGCCCAAACCTTTGAGGAGTTCTTTGCCGACGGCACCCTACGTGTGGACTACATCTTTGCGGGCTCTGCCACCGAGCAGAATCTCTTTGTTCGTGAGTTGTCGAGTAGCGACGGGTGGTTTGGCAGACGTGTCAATCTGGGAGAACTACCCATCGAGGGCGACGGACAACTAACAATGACCGATGTGGCTACGGGCAAGGTCATCTATTGCACAAGTTTTTCGAGCCTCTTCCAAGAGTGGATAACACAGCCCGAGGCAGCCACCATAAGGAAGGCCTTTGAGTTCACGCTCCAAGTGCCTATGCCTTTGGCCGAGGCCGACATCACACTTCGCCTTGCCAACTCCAAGATGGAGCAGTTGGCACTTCTTACCTACCGTGTCAACCCTGCCGACATACTCATCCGCCGTGCCGACTCCTCCGCAACCACTCCCCACACCTACCTCCATCGTGGAGGCTCGCCTCGTGAGGCCATTGACGTGGTCATCGTGGCCGAGGGATATACGGAGAATGAGATGGGCGTTTTTCGTCGGGACGCACAGGCCACCGTGGATGCCATTTTCTCCTACGAGCCCTTCGCCTCGCACAAGGATAAGTTCAACTTTGTGGCTGTGGAGAGCACCTCGAAGGATAGCGGTGTGAGCATACCTCGCAGCGGCGAGTGGCGCACAACGGCTGTTGGCTCCCACTTCGACACCTTCTACACCGACCGTTACCTGACAACCTCCAATATTTTTGCGCTGGCCGACCTGCTGGACGGTATCGCTTGGGAACACATCATCATTTTGGCCAACACGGACACCTATGGCGGTGGCGGTATCTACAACTCCTACACCCTCACCACCGCACACCACCCATTGTTTGCTCCCGTGGTGGTGCACGAGTTCGGGCACAGTTTTGGCGGCCTTGCAGACGAGTATTTCTACGAGCAGGACGACCTGACTATGAACCCCCTGCGTGCCGACCGTGAGCCGTGGCAGCAGAACATCACCAATCTGGCCGACTTCGAGAGTAAGTGGGCCGATATGCTGCCCGAGGGTACGCACATACCCACCGAGCCAACCAAAAGGGCCGAGAAGAACTACACCGTTGGTGTCTATGAGGGTGGTAACTATGTGAGCAAAGGTGTCTATCGACCTGCGGTGGTGTGCCGTATGAGGGACAACAAAGCCACCCGCTTCTGCCCCGTCTGCGAGAGAGCATTGGAAAGAATGATACAATATAACATAATTGAACTTGACATTAGACTAAACTAAACTAAAAACATTTATAACTATGGAGATTTGGCACTATTGGGCAATCGCAGCCCTGTTGTTGGTGGTGGGAGAGATTTTCACCTCCACCTTCGCTCTGATTTGCTTGGCTATCGGAGCCGCTGCCGCAGCTATTGCCGCAGCTGTTGGTTGTATCATCGAGATGCAGCTCGTGTGGTTTATCGTTGGCACCATCGCCTCGTTCCTCATCGTGAGGCCACTGCTCAGGAAACTCTCGAAGGTGGATGAGGTGCCCACCAATGCCGATGCACTCATCGGACGTAAGGCTACCGTGTCGGAGGAGATTAATCCCCAGGCAGGCACCGGTCGTGTGGCCATCGATGGCGACGACTGGAAGGCCGAAAGCGAGGGTAATGAACTCATCGAAAAGGGCGCAAAAGTGGTGGTGGTGAGCCGAGAGAGCATCATACTGACCGTCAAGAAACTATAATCAACAACCTATAAATCTATCGTTACTATGGGAACTTTAACAGTAATTGCCGTAATCGCCGCCGTAGCGGTGCTTTATGTGCTGGCCGGACTGACCATCGTACAGCAGTCGGAAACATTCATCATTGAGCGTCTGGGTAAGTATTGCAAAACCCTCTCGTCGGGTATCAACATCGTGTGGCCCATCCTCGAAAAACCTCGCAAGATTTGCATCCGCAGCGTGCGTCAGGATATGGCCGGCAACTCGTGGGTGCGTATCTCCGAGACTCCGCATATTGACCTTCGTGAGCAGGTCTACGACTTCCCCGAGCAGAACGTGATTACCAAAGACAACGTAACCACCCGCATCAACGCACTGCTCTACTTCCAGATTGTGGACCCCGTGAAGGCTGTCTATGAGATTAACAACCTCCCCAATGCTATCGAGAAACTCACACAGACCACTCTTCGTAACGTTATCGGTGAACTCGAACTTGACGAAACCCTCACCTCTCGTGATACCATCAACGCCAAGCTGCGTAACGTGTTGGACGAGGCCACCAATAAGTGGGGCGTGAAGGTCAACCGTGTGGAGTTGCAGGACATCACTCCTCCTGCCAGCGTGCGCAACGCTATGGAGCAGCAGATGCAGGCCGAGCGTGAGCGTAGGGCCAAAATCTTGCGTGCCGAGGGTGAGAAACAATCGGCCATTCTCCAATCGGAGGGCGAGAAGCAGTCGCAAATCAACTACGCTGCTGCCGAGAAGGAGGCACAGATTCTCAAAGCACAGGGTGAGGCTGAGGCCAAGGTGCTCCAAGCAAACGCCGAGAGCGAGGCTATCCGCAAGGTGAGCGAGGCAATCTCCAACACCAAGACCGACCCTGCAACCTACCTATTGGCAGTGAAGTACATCGAGACTCTCAAAGAGATGGCCAGCGGTCAGGACAGCAAGACCGTCTATATGCCCTATGAGGCTTCGTCGGTGTTGGGTTCGTTGGGAGGAATTAAGGATTTGTTCCCTAAAAACTAATTCTCTCGGGTAAATTTTGCACCGCACTGCGATAAGCGGGCTCCTCATTTACGTTCAGTAAACTGCGGGCCCGCTTTCTTGTTTGGCACAAAATTTCCTCCGAGATAATTAGTTTTTTGTCGACCGTCGACCGTCGACCGATAACAGTCCAACGTCTAAGGTCTAACGTCCAACGTCTTTTTTAAGGGCCTTAAAGACCTTAGGGCCCTTAATGTCTTGCTCTTTCTGCTCTTTCTGCCCTTTCCGCCCTTTGGTGCCCTTTCCGCTCTTTCTTGCCCTCGGGTATCTTTTTTAATACCCAAGACCTCGGAGGTGCCCCACCTTTTTCACGGGTTGCTTTTTTGTTACCCGTGAGGTTAGTGAGTTTAGGGAATAATTTTCCATTTTCAATTCTCAATTTTAATTGTCGGTCGACGTTAGACGATTGACGTTGGACGTTAGACACTGATAATCAAATAGTTCAATAAATGTAGAAACTTTTTTGCACTTTGTGTTGTATCTTTGTAGTAGAATAAAAATCCCCAACACAACTCAAAAAATACCATTATGAACACCACCATTCAACCCTCCCAAGAGCGCAAGGGTTTCACCTTCTATCGCTCCTACTACGAGGCCATCTCGTTGCTCCCTGCCGACGACCAACTAGCAGTCTATAAGGCCATTATGGAGTATTCGCTCAACGGCACAACACCCGACACAGAGGATATGTCGCTCTGTGCCCGATTGCTCATTATGGCCTTTATGCCCAACCTCGAAGCCAACAACCGACGCTATGCCAACGGTGTCAAAGGTGGCCGTGGACATAAGGCTGACACCACAAGCAACGACCAAGAAGTACCCACCACTGAGGCAACTCCAAACCAAGCCGAAAGCAAAGCTAAACCAAGCGTAAACCAAACGGAAAGCAAAGCGGGAGCTAATGAAAATGAAAATGAAAATGACAATGAAAATGAAAATGATGATGATAATGAAGATGATAATGAAAATGACAAGGGCAATACCGATGATGATGTAGATGCCAAGAGAGGAGCGGAGGCAAGAGTTGCCTCCCAGGCGGAGGTTGGCACCTCCGCACAACCACCCACACTCACACTTGAAGAAAAAGTTTTAATAAGTTTTGAGAAATGGGCGAGTAGGTATGCCCCAACGTTGCTGCAATTTTCGGAGCCTATGACAGCGAGCCAGCTGGCCGAGCTACGTGCGAAATATAACGACCTGCGTATCAAGGAGTGTGCTGCCCAGATGCACAACAAGAGTGCCTTTCAGTCCAACCGCTCGGCGTTCCTCACGATGCGAAAATGGATACAGTCGATGAGGTGAGAGTTCTCTGCGAGAACGTCTACCGTCTACCGTCGACCGACAACCGTCTACCGTCTGCATACCCCTCCGCCTACGGCACCTCCCCTAGCTTAGGGGAGGAGTAATTTTCAATTTTCCATTTTCAATTTTCCATTTTTTTTCATACTTTTGTGGGTTAATTGGATAGATGTGCAAAAATGCAAAGCCAAAGAACACATTATCAAAACGGAACAATACATAATCAAACATACTATGAGTGGTAAAAAATTCAACGAGTACAAGGGACTGAATCTGCCCGAAGTGGGGCTCGAAGTCCTCAAAAAGTGGGATGCCGACGACACCTTCCACAAGAGTATTTCTACACGCAAAGGACACCCAACATTCGTATTCTACGAGGGACCTCCTTCGGCGAACGGTATGCCCGGCATTCACCACGTGATGGCTCGTACGCTCAAAGATGTTATCTGTCGCTACAAAACCCAGAGCGGTTATCTCGTACACCGCAAGGCCGGTTGGGACACACACGGTCTGCCCGTAGAACTCGGCGTGGAGAAGAAGCTCGGCATACGCAAGGAGGATGTGGGTGTTAACATCTCCATCGAGGAGTACAACCGCACCTGTCGTGAGTCGGTGATGGAGTTCACCGGCAAGTGGGAGCAGCTCACCCGTCAGATGGGCTACTGGGTGAATATGGACGACCCCTACATCACCTACGACAACAAGTACATCGAAACCCTCTGGTGGATGCTCTCCGAGCTCTATAAAAAGGGACTTCTCTACAAGGGCTTCACCATTCAGCCCTACTCGCCCGCAGCAGGTACGGGCCTCTCCAACCACGAGCTCAACCAGCCCGGTTGCTATCGTGATGTGAAGGATACCACCTGTACGGCCCAATTCAAGGTAGTGCGCAATGCCGAGAGTGAGAAACTCTTTGAGGGTGTGGATGGCGACCTCTACATCTTGGCGTGGACCACCACTCCGTGGACTCTCCCCTCGAACACCGCACTTGCCGTTGGCCCCGCCATCGACTATGTGAAGGTGCACTGCGAGAACCCCTACACGGGCATCAAGCAGACCGTCATTATGGCCAAGGAGCTTGTGGGTGCATATTTTACCAAGAAGATGGAGGGCACCTACACCGTGGAGGAGCGCACCTGGAAGGGTGCCGAGTTGGAGGGTGTACGCTATGAGCAGCTCATCCCCTGGATGCAACCCGTGGAGGGCACGGGCGATGCGTTCCGTGTGATTGGTGGCGACTATGTGAGCACCACCGACGGTACGGGTATCGTGCACATCGCGCCCACCTTTGGTGCCGACGACGACCGTGTGGCCAAGGTGGCAGGCATTGCTCCTATGCTCCTCGTTGACAAGGCCGGCAAGAATCAGCCTATGGTCGACAAGCAGGGTAAGCTCTTCCTCATTGAGGAGTTGGATGCCGACTATGTGGCCAAATATGTCAACGTGGAGGCCTATGCCGAGTGGCAGGGTAGGTTTGTGAAGAACGCCTACGACGAGAAATTGACCGACGCCGACACCTCGTTGGATGTGGATATCGCCGTTGGTCTGAAAGCCGACAATAAGGTATTCAAGATTGAGAAGCACACCCACAACTATCCCCACTGCTGGCGTACCGACAAGCCCGTGTTGTACTACCCCTTGGACTCGTGGTTCATTCGCACCACGGCTGTGAAAGATAGGCTCATCGAGCTCAACAAGACCATCTATTGGAAGCCCGAATCGACCGGTACGGGTAGGTTTGGCAAGTGGCTCGAAGGCCTCGTTGATTGGAACCTTTCGAGGAGTCGTTTCTGGGGTACTCCACTCCCCGTGTGGGCCACCGAGGACTACTCCGAGATGAAGTGTATCGGCTCCATCGAGGAGCTCAAAGCCGAGATTGAGAAGTCGGTAGAGGCAGGTCTGATGACCGAAAACCCATACAAGGACTTCGTGGTGGGCGACTACTCCAAGGAGAACTACTCCAAGGTTGACCTCCACAGGCCCTATGTGGATAACATCATTCTCGTGTCGAGCAAGGGCGAGCCTATGCGTAGGGAGAGCGACCTTATTGACGTGTGGTTCGACAGTGGCGCAATGCCCTATGCACAGGTGCACTTCCCCTTTGAGATGACCAAGGAGGAGTTCCTCAAAGTATATCCCGCCGACTTCATCGCCGAGGGTGTTGACCAGACACGTGGTTGGTTCTACACTTTGCACGCGCTGGCAACAATGCTCTTCGACAGCGTGGCATTCAAGAACATCATCTCCAACGGCCTTGTGCTGGACAAGAACGGCAACAAGATGAGTAAACGCCTCGGTAACGCCGTTGACCCCTTTGAGGTGATGGACAAATATGGCGCCGACGCCACAAGGTGGTATATGATTAGCAACTCGCAGCCGTGGGATAACCTCAAATTCGACGTTGACGGCGTGGACGAGGTTAGGCGTAAATACTTCGGTACCTTATATAATACATACGGCTTCTTCTCGCTCTATGCCAACGTGGACGGCTTCACGGGCGCAGAGCAGGAGGTGCCCGTAGCGGAGCGTCCCGAGATTGACCGCTGGATTCTCTCGGAGCTCAACTCGTTGGTTAAGTTTGTGGGCGAGAGGCTTGCCGACTACGACCCCACGCCCGCAGCAAGGGCCATTCAGGAGTTTGTGGGCGAGAACTTGTCCAACTGGTATGTGCGCCTCAACCGTAAGCGTTTCTGGGGTGGCGGTATGAGCGAGGATAAACTCGCTGCCTACCAGACACTCTACACTTGCTTGGAGGTGGTGGCTCAACTCTCGGCCCCCTTTGCACCATTCTACAGCGAGAGGCTCTTTGCCGACCTGAACGCTGTGAGTGGCCGCCACGAGGGTTCGGTGCACATCAACCTCTTCCCCGTGTGCGACGAGAGCCTTATCGACAAGGACCTCCAAGAGATGATGGCACTCGCACAGAAGAGCTCCTCTATGGTGCTGGCTCTCCGCCGTAAGGTGGGTATCAAGGTGCGCCAGCCACTCACCAAGGTCATCATCCCCGTGCTGGATGCCGATATGGGACGTAGGTTGGAGGCCGTGAAGGGACTCGTTATGGGCGAGGTGAACGTGAAGGATATCGAACTGATTACCGACACTACGGGACTCATCACCAAGCGTATCAAACTCAACTTCAAGAACTTCTGCGCTCGCTATGCCAAGTTGGCCAAGCCTATGGCAGCACTCGTGGCTACCTTCTCGCAGGAGCAGATTGCAGCCATCGAGGCCGCCGACCAAACAACCCTCGAAGTGGCAGGCGAGAGCGTTGTTGTCAGCCCTGCCGACTTTGACATCACCTCGGAGGATATGCCCGGATGGTTGGTGGCAAGCGAGGGTAAACTCACCGTTGCTCTGGACGTGACCGTTACCGACGAGTTGCGTAAGGAGGGTGTTGCTCGCGAGCTTGTCAACCGCATCCAGAATGCTCGTAAGGACAGCGGCTTGGAGGTTACCGACCGCATCACCGTGGAGATTGAGCACAAGGAGGAACTTGTGGGCGCAATTGAGGCCTATGGAGCCTTCATTGGTCAGCAGACTCTGGCTCTTGATGTGGTACTCTCGGACGAGCCCAAGGGTGACTTTGTGGTGGAGAGTGAGTTTGACGAGCAGCCCCTTGTAATCGCCCTCACCAAGAAATAAAAAAAAACGCAGAAAAAAACGCAGATTGCGGGTGAATTTTGCACCGCACTTCGATAAGCGGCTCCTCATTTGCGCAAGCAAACTGCGGGGCCGCTTTCTCGTTTGGCACAAAATTCTCTCCGCACTTTGCGTTTTTTAGACGTCGACCGTCAACCGTCGACCGTCGACCGTCTACCGTCTTTTTCTTAATTAGTAAATATTGTTCCTTTCTTTTTCACGGGTATCTTTTTTAATACCTGCGACTTTGGAGTACCCCACCCTCTTCTCGGGTATCTTTTTTAATACCCGTGAAGTTAGGGAAATTAGGGAATAATTTTCCATTTTCCATT
>JAGBGK010000019.1 GCA_017936005.1 Tidjanibacter sp. | reverse complement strand
GTATGCCGTCGGTCGACGGTTGACGGTCGACGGTAGACGTTGGACAAAAAAAACAGCGTTAGATTTCTCTAACGCTGTTTTTCTGTGCCCAGGACAAGAGTCGAACTTGCACGGCCAAAACGGCCACTACCCCCTCAAAGTAGCGTGTCTACCAATTCCACCACCTGGGCAAAAAAAAGGAAGTTTGGGGTGCGGCCATCGGCCGCGTACCCTCGTTCCTTTCACTAACCTAAAACTACTAACCTAAATGAACCTTAAAACTTTGCCGCAAAGGTAAGGCAGTAGTTCCGAATTACCAAACCCCTCTGTGAAGTTTAATAATTTGTTAACATCGGTTATCTCCAAGAACATTGCCTCTTCGCTCCTTTTTGCGGAAAAGCGTACAAAGATACGCATATTTTTCAAATCTCCAAAAAAAACGAAGTTAAATTAACAAGTTTTTCATCTGCACCACTTTCAACCACCGTAGGCAAGCCCACAGATGGTCCTCTATCCCTCTCTGACTCCAAAAACACTATGCCGATTGGACCGTCAAGAAGGTGCGGGCAGGAGCGCAAAACATTAGAGAATCAGCATCGCATCTCCGTAGGTGCCAAAGCGGTAGCCCTCCTCAATGGCAACCTTGTAGGCGTTCATAACCTTATCATAGCCACCAAAGGCTGCCACCATCATCAGCTGGGTAGAGCCGGGCAGGTGGAAGTTGCTGACCATCGAGTCGGCCACGCTGAAATCGTAGGGTGCAAAGATGAACTTATTGGTCCAACCCTCATAGGGTTTGAGCATACCGGTAGTGGATACCGAACTCTCCATTGTACGTTGTACGGTGGTACCGATGGCACACACACGGTGTCCCTCCCTCTTGGCTGCGTTAACCTTCTCGGCAGTAGCCTCGGGGATGAAAATCTGCTCGGAGTCCATCTTGTGTTTCGTGAGGTCCTCAACGTCCACGGTGCGGAAGTTACCGAGGCCAACGTGGAGAGTGAGTTCGGCCGACTCCACGCCCCTGATTTCCATCCTTTTGAGGAGGTGTTTGCTGAAATGCAGACCTGCGGTGGGGGCTGCCACTGCGCCCTCTACCTTTGCGTAGATGGTCTGGTAACGCTCGGCATCAATCTCCTCGGCCCTCTCGCGTATCCACTTGGGAATGGGGGTGTTACCCATCTGGTGGAGAACCTCACGGAACTCCTCATAGGAGCCGTCGTAGAGGAAGCGGAGGGTACGGCCACGCGAGGTGGTGTTGTCGATAACCTCTGCCACAAGTGCATCGTCGTCGCCAAAGTAGAGTTTGTTGCCGATGCGGATTTTACGGGCAGGGTCAACGAGCACGTCCCACAGGCGGAGGTCTTTGTTGAGCTCACGGAGCAGGAAGATTTCAATCTCTGCGCCGGTTTTCTCCTTGTTGCCATAGAGCCTTGCGGGGAACACTTTGGTATTGTTGAATACAAAGACATCCTTCTCCTCGAAGTAGTCGAGAATATCCTTAAAGGTCCTGTGTTCGATTTCTCCCGTTGCGCGGTGTAGAACGAGCATACGGGATTCGTCACGGTTGTCTGCGGGATATTTGGCCAGGAGGTCGGCCGAGAAGTCGTAGTTGTACTGTGAAAGTTTCATACTTTATTACGTTATTGAATTGGTACCAAACAAGATATATACGTTTAATTTGGGATTTTGTTTCACTCGACGGTCAAAAATTTTCGAGTACTACCTTTGTGGTTGGTTGTGTCGGCGATTTGTGCGAGCTCTTTTTCGGGGTCGAGCGACATAATTTGCACCACCTCTTCGAGCGAGAATGCATCCTCCACCCTCTCCTCGCCACTACGTGTGCGGCGTAGGCCGACGAGGTGTGCGCCACTACCGAGTGCTTCGCCAATCTCGATGGCCAGCGAGCGGATGTAGGTACCCTTACTACAACGCACACGCACACGCACGAGGGGTAGCTCACACTCCACAATCTCCATCTCGTAGATGTTGATGAGTGCCTTCTTCACCTCCACCTCCTCGCCCTCGCGTGCATAGTCGTAGGCCCTGCGGCCGTCAATCTTCTTGGCCGAATAGACGGGAGGGAGTTGGTAGCGCTCGCCACACAGCCCTGCGAGGGCCTCCTCCACCGCCTCACGGGTGATGTGGTCGATTGGGTAGGTTGCATCCACGGGGTGTTCCAGGTCGCCACTCGGGGTGGTAGCGCCGAGCATCACATCGGCCACATACTCCTTCTCGCCCGCTTGGAGTTCGTTGACTCGCTTGGTGGCCCTGCCGATACACACAATCAACACGCCCGTAGCCAGCGGGTCCAGCGTACCTGCGTGTCCGATTTTAATCTTCGGGTAGCCCAACTTGCGGAGCATATATTTGATTTTGCGTACCACATCCGACGAGGTCCAGCGCAGCGGTTTATCGACCACCAGCACCACGCCCTCCGGAAATGGGGTTTGTTTGGAGAGTTCTATCTTCATAGTGTTCTAAAAGAGGTAACTACCCATCGCCACCAAACCCACCACGAGACAGTAGATGGCGAACCAATAGAGTTTACCACGGTTGACAATACTAATCATAAACTTGCAGGCCAGCGCACCCGTAACGAATGCGGTAACAAAGCCCACCGCCAGCGGGAGCAAGCCCACACCCGATTGGGCCAAGAAATCGCCACCGACAATCTCCAACAGCGACTCGCCAATGATGGGCAGCAGCACCATCAGGAACGAGAACTCTGCCACCACAGCCCTCTTGTTACCCAAGATAAGGCCCGTAGCGATGGTGGTACCCGAGCGACTCAGTCCGGGCATTGTAGCCACCGCCTGCGCCGTACCAATAATGGCCGCATCGCCCCACGAGATAACCTCCTTATTCCTCGGTTTGGCCCTCTGTGCAAAGGTGAGCAAGGCTGCTGTGAGGAGAAGCATTGCTCCCACAACAAGCATAATGTAGTCCGAGGCCAACATTGCATTAAGTTCGTCTTTGAGTAGGAAGCCCACGATGCCCACAGGAATCATCGACACGATGATTTTGAGCGCATAGGTCATATCGGGCCCTTTGCGGAAGGAGAAAAATCCCGTAAAGAGCCTCTTTACTGCGCTCCACAGCACCACGATGGTACTCAACACGGTGGCAAAGTGGAGTGTTACATCAAAGGCGATATTATCGGTCAGTTCCACCCCCATCAATTCCTTTGCGATTTGGAGGTGTCCACTACTGCTCACGGGCAGAAACTCTGTGAGTCCCTGCACAAGTCCGAGAATAAATGCTTCAAATATTGACATATTTGAGAATTGAGAATTGAGAATTGAGAATTGACAAAACAAAGTTTTGTCTAAAATGCTCCCGCTCGGCAGAGTCTGCAAGCAGCCTTTGCGCTCGCTTACTCGCATTTGCGAGAATTGAGAATTACTTTTTGAATCGTTTCATTATCGAATATCCCACCACGCCAAAGCCTGCCAACACCACCATAGGTGCCAGACCGATGCGCCTCCACGAGAATATCTCCTTGTAGTTGAACTCCGCGGGGTTGTCACTTCCGCCTCCTGCCATCAGCACAAAGCCCACAACGATAATCAGCACCCCGAGGAGCATCCATTTGTAGTTGGCCCACGAGAACACCATATCCTCCTTTGGACTTTCGGTCCGCTCCGTTTTGACCTGCTTTGCGGGGCTGTTACTCTTTTTCACTGCCATAACTTTTCCTAATAAATGTGTATTTTAGAGCTATTCATACCAATAAACCTATTGAGCGAGAAGTTGGTAAAGAGTACCGAAATGAGCACTCCACCCACCAAAATACCGCCACAAATTGTTGCCAGCACCTCCGTGCTCGACACCAACATAATGTAGGGCAATCCCTCGTTGAGCGCAAAGACCATACCCCAGAAGAGTGCCGACGCCAACACAGCGGCCACCACCCCCTGCCACAGGCTATCCACAAGGAAAGGCCTCTTGATAAACCCTTTGGAGGCACCCACAAGTTTCATTGTGTTGATGAGTCCTCGGCGCGAAAAGACACTCATACGGATGGTGTTGCGCAACAGTATGAGCGACACCACCAGCAACGCACCACCAAAGAGCAGAAGTATAATCTTGAATTTGGCAAGGTTGGTGTCCATATTATCCACCACGGCCCTCTGATAGACCACCTCGTCAACGCCCTTCCACTCGTCCACCTGCGCCACAATCGACTCCACAAGTGCTTTGGGCGACTCGCTGGCACGCAGTCGCACCTCATAGGAGTCGGGCAGTGGGTTGTAGTCCAAAAACTCCTCCACGTCGCCACCCACAAACTCCTTGAACTCTGCCGCAGCCTCCGCCTTCGACACAAACACGGCCTCCCTGACACCCTCCAACGAGCGCAACTTATGGCCCACCTCCTGCTTCACCTCGGCAGGCTCCACATCGGAGAGCATCACATAGAGTGTCATACGCTCCTTTACACTATCGGTAGCCTTCGAGAGGTTCCAGATGATGTAGCCCACTCCCGCGAGCAGAAAGAGCACCAAGGCAATGCTGACGGTGGAGATGGCATAGGAGCCTCTCACCTTGCGTTTGAGTCTGTTGTTTCCTTTGTGTCCCATAATCCAACGTTATTTTACCATTTTGCGTCTGCGGTACCTGATAATTTCAACCACTCCATAGAGCACCAAACCTCCCAAAATCACCAACGAGAAGGTCAACGTAATGCCCTCTACGAGGTCGAACTTCGGGGCCCTGTACCTCCACTCCACGATGTGTTCACCCTCGGGCAGCACCATTGCACGCAACAGATAGTCGGCACGCAAATAGTCCGCCTCCCAGCCGTCCACATAGGCCTTCCAGCCCTTGTCGTAGAAGACCTCCGAGAATACGCACAAACCTCCTTCCTCCGAATTGTAACGATAGGATAGGTGATTGGGTTTATACTTGATAAGTTCCACGCTACCATCGCCGAGCCTTACGCCCTCCAACATCTCTCGGTAGCGAGTCTCCACGACGGCCTCGGTGCGAGTGTCGATGCCATCCAAAGCCCTCATCTCCTCCGTTGGCGTGGAAGCCCACACCACATCCTCCACAAACCACGCAGCACCATTGGCACCCTCGTTGAGCACCGCCTGTGGGGCACCACTCTCTTTGTCGGCCACGATGAAGTATTTGGTGTTGAGCATATCATACACCTCGGGGTTGCCACGCAGGAGTTGGTGGTCGATGAGGTCTTGGTAACGGGCGAGTTTAGCACCGTGATAGCCACCCACCGAGCGGTGGAAATAGCTCGTCGTAGCGTCGTTGAAGGTACTCACCGCAAGGTTGGCCACTCGGTAGCCCAGCTCCCCATCGGCCATAATCTGTCGGTTGGCCTCGGTGGGCTGTATGGTGGTTTCGGCGGGCCTCACAAAGTCGTCCCACGAGAGGTAGCGCACATCCACGCCAATCATATCCACCCCTACGAGCACTCCCACAAGGGCCAACATCACACACTTCTTTATTTTGCCCCACGCAAACAATGCAATCACTCCTGCCGTGAGGGCCACAAATACCAACGAGCGCACCGCATCGGCCACCATCATCGAAGCCCTCTCGGCCTGCATTGCCGCCAACACGTCAGCAGGGAGCCCCATCTGCCCATCATAGGGTGCCTCGAAGGAGAACATCGCTCTGCCGAAGAGAATAAACACAAGTGCGATACCGCCCAATATGGCAGCCGCCTTGCCCACACCCACGAGCAGTGTGCGCCTCTCGTACTTCTCCTGCCAGATACGCCACAGTACCAATGCGCCCAGCAGAGGTACGCTCCACTGCACCACCACGAGTGCTGTGGATACAGCCCTGAACTTATCGTAGGCAGGTAGCCACTTGAACATCAGCTCCGTGAACCACATCAGGTTGCTACCCAGCGACAACAGCCACGCAAAGACGCTCACAGCCACCAGCCACCACTTCTCTCTGCCACGCAGCAGCACAAGGGCCAACACCGCCAACAACAGGGCCGCCGCACCAACGTAGGTTGGTCCTGCGGTCATAGGCTGGTCGCCCCAATAGGCAGGCAGTTGGGTTGCAAGACTTCGGGCACCATAGGGGCGCAAGGAGGAGGCCACCTCGCCATCCTTGGCGAAGCCACCACTCGACGAGCCGCCCATAAGGTTGGGGATGAACATATTGATACTCTCGGTGCGACCATAGCTCCACGCCGTAGCGTAGGCAATGTCAAGTCCCCCACTCTCACCTCCGCCCGAGGTGGCAAGTTCGCTACCACCACGAGTGGTGTCGGGTTGGTGCTGGGCCGTGTAGTAGAGCGACGAGAGGTTGGCACCCACGGCCAACACCGCCGCCACAGCCAACACTACGGTAGCCTTCGCAAAACGTCCGAGCCACTTCTCCCTGATAGCCCTGATGAGTTCGTTCACCCAGAGGGCCACAATCACGAAGGCGAAGTAGTAGGTAATTTGGGGATGGTTGGCAGCAATTTGCAGGGTGGCAAAGAGGGCCGTAAGGAGTCCGCCCAAGATGATGCGCCCACCACGCAGGGTGTAGGCCACACCGCCTACCAGCAGGGGTGCGTAGGCAAAGGCAAACATCTTGGTGATGTGCCCTGCGCCAATAATCAGTATGGAGTAGGTGGAGAAGCCGTAGGCGATGGCGGGAACGATGGCCACCAGAGGATTCACGCCCCATAGGAGCAACATTGCCCAGAAGCCCACCAGAGCAAGGAATATGAGCACCGCAGGACGACCAAAGGCATTGGCCAGGTCGGTACTCCAATTCTTGATAACCATCGAGGGGTACTCGATGTTAATCATATAGGCAGGCATACCGCTAAAAGCGTTACCCGTCCACTGTGGGTCCTCGCCCTCGGCCTGCATCTGTTTGATGTCGCGACTCATACCCTCATATTGGGTTATGTCGCCCATAGAGAGTGCCTTACCCTCCATCTGTGGCTCGAAGTAGAGGAGCGACAGGAGTAGGAACAACAGCACCGCGCCCACATAAGGGAGCCATTTCAATATATCTTTCTTATCCTTCATACCAACACAAAGTGCATATTAAGCCAATGTAACTTGCAAAAATAGGAATTAAAATTGAAAAGTGAAAATTGACAATTACTCC
>JAGBGK010000018.1 GCA_017936005.1 Tidjanibacter sp. | reverse complement strand
GCCATAGTATCAATTGAATTGAAAATTGAAAATTGAAAGTTGAAAATTATGGTGCATCTGCGATGCAGCAGTTAAAAAAACCGACAGCTTATTACTGCTTTGGGAATTAGGCAAGAATAGCCATAATATCCGACTGCTTCATAATGAGGTAGTCCTCGCCGTCGATGTGAATCTCGGTGCCGGCATACTTACCATACAAAACGGTGTCGCCCTCGGCCACCTCCATTTTAACCTCGGCAGTGCCGGGGCCTACGGCCACAACCTTGCCGGTCAGTGGTTTCTCTTTTGCTGTGTCGGGGATGAACAGACCGCCTGCGGTCTTCTCCTCTGCGGGATTGGGCAGAACGAGTACCCTATCCGAAAGTGGTTTTACGCTCATAGTGTTTTCGTGTTTTTATGTTTTTAGTTTTGTCTTTACGTCCAAGAGACATCCCTCAATGGGGCAAACAATGTGCCAAACCAATTTTTGTGCCATTTTGACACGTTGGATTCTGTTCGGTGACCACTATTTTCCCTGCTCCTCCAAAATCTCAAAGGCTTTCAGTAGGGTGGGGTCGGCGGGCCATATCTGGGAGAAATAACCGTTGTCTTGCAACTCGGTGTTGCGTGCGATGTAGGCCCTCAGGAGCGACTCAATCAGCACCCTCGACTTGGCAATCTCCTCCCTGTTGGGTTTAATACCCTTCTCGTCGGCATAGGCCACAAAGTCCTCCAAGAGGTTTGTGTCGGCAGCAAGGAAGGCTTCCAACTGTTCCAAGGTGCGGATGTTGTTTATCTGCCTACGGTGCTTGTCGGCATAGTCGAGTGTGTAGCGATAGAGGATGTTGAAACCCGTTACGGCATAGTAATAGGGGGTCATATCGAGCGTGTCGAGTGGCACAAACACATCGGGCATAATGCCACCGCCACCATAGACGGTCTTACCTCCGGGGGTGGTGAAACGGAGCGAGTCGGCAAAGTGGATGCTATCGGCCGAGAAGAATTGGCCACTCTCATAGCGGTTGATGATGTCCTCGTTGTAGCCACCTTCGCCACGCACAAATGGTTTTTGAATAGAACGGCCCGTGGGGGTGTAGTATTTGGCCACGGTGAGCCTTATGGCCGAGCCGTCGGTGAAAGGTATCTGGCTCTGTACAAGTCCCTTACCAAACGACCTGCGGCCCACAATCGTACCCCTGTCGTTGTCCTGCAACGCACCGGCCACAATCTCGCTACTCGATGCGCTATACTCGTCAATCAGCACCACGAGTGGCAACTCCGTGAGTCGGCCACCGCCCGTGCTGTACTCCTTTTGTTGACCTCCGAGTCGGTCCTCGGTGTAGACCATAAGTTTGCCTTTGGGTAGGAACTCGTTGGTCATCAGTATGGCTTGGTCCAGGTAGCCACCACTATTGCCCCTGAGGTCGAAAATAAGGCTCTTCATACCCTGCTTTTTGAGCCCCTCAACAGCCTCCACAAACTCGGTGTGAGTGGTGCGTGCAAAACTTGTGAGCCTCACATAGCCCACCTCGGGGCGTATCATAAAGGCTGCATCAATGCTCTTCACGGGAATCTTATCCCTTGTGATGGTTACATCCACAAGGCCCTCCACATTCTGCCTCTCGATACCTATGGTAACCTTCGAGCCACGTTTGCCACGCAGTCGGTTGACAATCTTGTTCTGCTCAATCTTGCGTCCTGCAACGGTGTCGCCATCGATGGTTACGATGCGGTCGCCGGGCAACACTCCCGCCTTGTAACTTGGGCCTCCGGCAATGATGTTGAGCACCACCACTGTGTCGGTTGCCATATTGAACACCACACCAATGCCGTCGAACTCACCCTCCAAGGGTTCGTTGACCTGCTGCATCTCGCTGGCGGGGATGTAGGTGGAGTGGGGGTCTAACTGCTCCATAAGGCGTGGCATCAGGGCCTCCACAATGGCGTTGCGGTCAACCGAATCGACATACACCCTGTCCACAAGGCTCAGCGTGAGGTCAATCTTGGACGCACCTCTCAACGCCGCAGCAGGCGACGAGGTGGTTGTCTTTGGGGTGGGTGCTTTCGGCGCGGTGGCATAGCCCAACCACGCGCCGGCAACCAGCGCACAAGCAATGGCAATAACTGCCCACCACGATATGTTTTTTCTATTTGTGTTCATCGCTATTTGTTCTTAAACTTGTAGGAGAGTCCCACAGTTGCCGAGTATTGATACTGTGGCTTGGGGCTTGCCGTTTTGAGGTAGTAGAACACACCATAGAGTTGTATGCTCATATACTTCGACAAGTTGACATCCACCGTGTTGTCCCACCTAACCGTTGGGGGTGTGGCAAGGTCGTTCAGACCATAGAAGCCATAGAGTGTACTGCGGTAGCGCAACCTCTTCTTGAAGAAATGTTTGTCGTAGGAGATGTTGACCGAAGGGCCAATCATACTGTAAATCTTATCTCCCGCAGGCACACCATTAAGTCCCTTCTCATAGAGCCTCTCATCCAACATTGACACCATATTGCCCGCAATGGGCGAGAGTGATACCTTGTAGGGAGCATTTTTTGGCGCATAGGTAAAACCTCCCGACACGTCAAAATAGCCGGGCGACATAAAGGCCGATTTGAGCGTGTTGTCGGTGCGGGATACGAAGCCGTCGGCAAATTGGGTGCGGAAGTTGATGGTTACCGAATAGGACCAACCGCTGCGCTGAATGTCCCACGAAAGCAGCTCTTTGATTTTTATCTCGTCAACATTTTTGAAGGGAGCTTTGTCGATGTAGTTGATGCCATAGCGGCCGTTGATGGTCAGATCGCTGGCAAACTTGTTGCGCTTGTATTGGTGGCGCATAAAGATGGTGGCCAGACCGGAGAAGGTGTTGTTACCACCGGCCGTCCAATTCTCAAATTGAAGCGCCGAGGTTTGGAAGGTGGTCTGCACTTCGAGCGTGTTGCGCTGCTTGCGTATGCGCCTACGCTCGGCCAACCAAGCGGCGTGGTCGTAGTAGTCGTTCTGTATCTTGTTGTCCACAAAACCGCCGAAGGCTTTGTAGGGGTCGCTCTTGACCTCTTGTCGCTGTTCGGGCTGGCGGCGTTGGATGGTGAATTGGGCATCGGCACGACCCACAAAGCCCACCAAAGCCACAACCAATACCGCTATTTTGTACACAACATTTCTCATAAGCTACTCCTATATGCCCATAAAAATATATGATTGCACAAAGATAACGATTTAAGCGAAAAATCCTTACATTTGTAGTGGAGTAAAATTGCACACAGAAACATTTATTATAGTATGAAATATTTTGGAGCACACGTCAGCGCAGCAGGAGGAGTCCAGAATGCTCCCATCAATGCGCACAACATAGGGGCTACGGCCTTTGCACTCTTCACCAAAAACCAACGACAGTGGTTTGCGCCCTCGCTTTCGGAGCGTGATATTGAGGCCTTCCGTGCGGAGTGCGAAAGGTTGGGCTACAAGCCTTTCCAGATTCTTCCTCACGATTCCTACCTCATCAACCTCGGACATCCCGACGAGGAGAGCCTGCTCAAATCGCGCGGTTCGTTCATAGAGGAGATGGCCCGTTGTCAGCAGCTGGGCCTCGATAGGCTTAATTTTCACCCCGGTAGCCACTTGGGACGCATCGGACTCGACGAGTGCCTCGACCGCGTGGCCGAGAGCATCAACATTGCTCTGGACAAAACCGAAGGTGTTACGGCTGTGATTGAGAACACCGCAGGGCAGGGTTCCAATGTGGGTTTTGCGTTTGAGCACATCGCCCACATCATTGACCGTGTGGAGGATAAGTCGAGGGTGGGATATTGTATCGACACTTGCCACGCCTTTGCCGCAGGTTATAACCTCTCGTCCACCGAGGCTTGCGAGAAGACCTTTGCACAGATTGACAGCATCATATCACTCGACTACCTGCGAGGTATGCACCTCAACGAGGCTATGCGCCCGCTGGGTAGCCGCATCGACCGACACGAAAGGCTCGGCCACGGACAAATCGGCTGGGAGTGCTTCGAGTACATCGCTCGCAACCCTCGATTTGACAATATGCCCCTCGTGCTCGAAACCATCGACGAGAGCCTTTGGCCGGAGGAGATTGCCCGCTTGAAGGCCCTTGCGGGAGTTTAGGGAACTTAGGGAGATTAGGGAGATTAGGGAGTTTAGGGAGTTTGGAGAGTGTTCATCTCTAACCTCCCTAAATTCTTTAACCTCCCTAAATCTCATCTTCCACGCCCCACCTAATAGAAAAACTGCGAGGCTTCGGCAGCAGCATTGCCGAGGCTGTCGGCGGCGTGGAGTGCGTTGCGGGTGGTGTTGGTGCCATATTTGCGACGCAGGGTGCCCCGCTCGGCTGTGCGTGGGTTGGTGGCTCCCACAAATTTGCGTAGTGCCGCCACCGCATTCTCCCCTTCGAGTAGTATGGCAATGATGGGCCCCGAGGTCATCAGGTCAATTAGTTCCTCCCAAAATGGCTTCCCTCGGTGGGCCTCATAGAAACGCTCGGCTGCGTCGCGGTCGAGCCTTACGAGCCTCAGTTGCAGGATGTCGAAGCCCGCTTCCAACAGTTCGTTTATGATTTTACCCTCACTACGATTGCGTATCGCATCGGGCTTGATGATGCAAAAAGTCCTCTCTTTCATAACACTCCTCCCATTACAAAAAGTGTTCCGTTGGCCGTCGACCGTCGACCGACAATGAACAAGCCACGGGTAACAAAATCGTTACCCGTGGCTTGTTTGTCTTGTTTGCTCTATTTGTCTTGTGTCTGATTAGTTGAGGTCCAGAAGTCCCTCAGGGAGAGAGAAGTGGACGGTGCGTTGGGTGGGGGAGTACTCCACAATGAAGTCGTCCACCGCAGGGATGATAACCTCCCTATCGTTGATGTCGATATAGAAGAGTGGATTCCACTCATCATCCTCAAAGTCAACTATCTTTCCACTCTCCTCGTGGCCCTCAAAGGTGGCCGTGAAGCCAACAAAGTCCTCCAAGTAGAGCTCGTCGTCCTCCTCAAAAGATGTTTCCTCTTCGGGCTCTTCAAAGCCCAGCAGGAGTTCTTTGCCGATGAGTTCGGCAGCACGGTAGGGGGTGTCGAGGTCGGCAAACCTCACCACGGCACCACTCTTACCCCTACGTTCGAAGTGGTCGAAAAAAAGAGGAACCACCAGTTTGTCCACATAGACAAACAGCGGTTCCTCTGTTGTGAAGTCCGAAGGAAAAGTGTCGTAGAGGTTCAATGTGAGTTCGCCGTGAGTACCGAAACTCTTACCGACTTTGGCTACTGCAAACTCTTTCATTGTGGTCTTCTCTGTCGGCCTTGTGTTGTGCACTCGGCCTGATAAATACTCCTCTATTGTTGCGAAAACTCCCTTGAAATTCCCCTCTCTTCCTTCAAACTGTTTTACCGGACCTCGGCGGGGGCTTCTTGACTATGCCTCCTCGGTTGCGGTCTCCTCGGTTGCCTCCTCAGCAGCAGCCTCCTCGGCAGCGGCAGCGGCAGCAGCCTTCTTCTCAGCTACTTTGGCAGCGATAGCCTCTTTGGTCTTTGCCTCCTCAGCGAGTGCAGCCTTGTGAGCAGCTACCTTGTCAGCGGCAATCTTACCAGCCTTTGCAGCGATTTTTGCGTTCTTCTCGTCCATCCACTTGTTGAACTTAGCCTCTGCGGTAGCCTCGTCAAATGCGCCTTTGGCTACACCACCAAGAAGGTGTTTTTTGTACAAAACGCCCTTGTAGGAGAGGATTGCACGGCAAGTATCAGTGGGTTGTGCGCCTTTCTGCAACCAGTCGAGTGCCCTATCAGCATTCAACTCGATTGTAGCAGGATTGGTATTAGGGTTGTAAGTACCAAGTTTTTCGATGAACTTACCATCGCGTGGCGCCCTGCTATCTGCGGCAACGATGTGGTAGAAGGCGTAGCCTTTCTTACCGTGGCGTGCCAAACGAATTTTTACAGACATTGTGCGTAAAAGTTTAGTTATTAATAATTTAGTTCTCTATTGCCGTTGGCTTTTACACCAATCAGCCCGCAAAGATACAAATAAAATTCAAAATTGAAAATTGAGAATTGAAAATTATTTGATTTTTATGAGTTTACTGCAATACTCAATTCTGACTTACATCTCTTCCTCCACGTTCCACACAAAGGCTCTCATACCTTGCAGCTGGGTGTCACGGTCGATGGCACGCAGGGCCTCCATCGCGGGTGCAATTTTGGAGTCCTCCACCATAGCAATAACCGTGGTGTTCATCGCAGGCCAAGTGTGGCTACCCATATGTGGCTCGCCTGTGTAGGAGCCCCTACCGTGGGTGAGTGGAAAGAGGGTGTAGCCCCTGATGCCCTGCTCGTCGAGGAGTGCCTCGATGCGCTCGGTCATCGCCTGATTGTAGGATATAAATAGTGCTTTCATATCTTGTTATTCTACTTTTTTTGTCGGTTTAGTCATTCTGTTTTGCGCTCTCGGCAATGGCCTTCATCTTCTCCTCATACTTGCGTTGTGCACGAGCCTTGCGGCGTGCTTGTGCCTTGTCGCTACGGCCCATAAATATATAATATAGTACGGGTACTGCAACGAGGGTAAGAATCAGTGAGAAGGTCAGACCACCGATGATGGTGATACCCATCGGTTGCCACAACTCCGCACCATTACCCAAGCCCAACGCCATAGGCAGCATACCGAGTACGGTGGTAAGCGAGGTCATCAATACGGGGCGCAGACGGCTCTTGCCGGCCTGCAACACTGCGTCGTACATTCCCACACCCCTCTCGCGCAGCAAGTTTGTGAAGTCCACCATCACAATACCGTTCTTCACCACAATACCCACCAGCATCACAATAGCAATCAGTGCCATAAGGCTCAACGGGGTGTTGGTTATCCATAGTGCAATGGCCGAGCCGGGAAGTGCATAGAGGATGGTGAACATAATGATAAAGGGCATCACAAACGACTCAAACTGTGTGGCCATAACGATATACACCAGCAGCACGATGAGCACCAACAGCATACCGATATCGGCGAAGGACTCCTGCTGGTCCTCGAAGTCGCCACCGATGGTGGTATAGACATCCTCGGGCATAGGGTAGCCAGCCAACACCTCGTTGATTCTTGCCACCATTTGTCCGAGAGCCACCTTGTCGCCGAGGGCCACATTTACGGTTACGAGCCTCTGGCGGTTTTGGCGTTCAATGGTGGGAGGTGCATAGGTTTCCACAACCTTGCCGATATCGCGCACCCTCACGCCCTGACCACGCTGGTTATAGACGAGGATGTTCTCCACATCTTCCAACGAGAGTCGGTCCTCCTTGTTGTAGCGTACTTTGATGTAGTACTCCTCGCCATCCTCACGATAGATGGAGGCGGTCATACCGTTGATGCGGTTACGAATGGCACTTGCCACAGTGGAGGAGTTGAGTCCGTAGTAGGCCAAGCGGTTGCGGTCGAACTCCACATTATACTCGGGCCTCATATCGTCCCTCGATATGCGTACGTCCCTTGCGCCCTCCAAGCGGGAGAACTGCTCCACAAGGTCGCCGGCAATCTGGTTGGTGCGCTCGATGTCGTGGCCGAAAATCTGCACCTGCACCGAACTACTACCGCCCATCATACCGCCACCACCGCTCACCGTGGAGCGTTTGATTTCGGGTATGGTGGCGAGGTCGGCACGGAATTCATCGGCAATCTGGAACACGGTGCGCTCCCTATCCTGCGGGTCGGTTAGTCGGAAGGTGTAGTTGATGATGTTGCTACCCGTGGTGCTCATTGCGGCAAACACGTTGGAGGTGCTCGAAGAGCCCGCACTTGTGGAGAGCAGTATCACCTCGGGGTACTTGGCATAGACGATGGAGTCGATGCGGCGAGCCACAGCCGAGGTGTAGCCCACGCTGAGATTTTGGTCGAGGGTGATGGTTGCGCTCATCTGGTCGCCATCGCTACTTGGCATAAACTCGGTGGGAATCTTGGTGGCAAAGAGCCACAAACCAAAGCCTAACAGTACCATAGGCACAAAGAATACCAACTTCTTGTGGCGGAGTGCCCCACGCAGGGTTTTCTCGTAGGCCCTGTCGAGCCAACTGAGGAAGCGGTCGATGGGTTTGTAGATGATGCCAATGCCCTTATAGATGTGTTGGTTGTTCTCAATGCGGAGCAGTTTGGCCGAGAGCATAGGGGTAAGCGAGATGGCCGCAATGGTGGAGGTTGTTACCACCAACGACACAATCCAACCCAACTGCTGGAACATTACACCCGCCATACCTTTGACCATTGTCAGAGGCAGGAACACAGCCACAACGACCAGGGTGGTTGCAATAACCGACAGCCACACCTCATTGGTACCATAGATTGCCGCCTCGCGGGGCTTACTACCCCTCTCGATGTGGGTAGTGATGTTCTCCAATACCACAATGGCATCGTCCACAACCATACCGATTGCAATCGAAAGCGAGGAGAGCGAGATGATATTCAGGGTTCCGCCCGTGAGGTGGAGGTAGATGAACGACACCACCAACGAGATGGGAATGGTGAGGCAGATAATCAGCGTTGCTCTCCACCTTCCGAGGAAGAAGAGCACCACCAAAATCACAAACAAGAAGGCGAACATCACCGTGTCGGTCAGCGTGTCGATACTATCCTTGATGTTCTTCGAGGAGTCGCCCAACACGTGAACGGTTACGTCCGAGGGGAGGTTGCGCTCAATCTCGGGCAACATCTTCTTTACCTTCTCGATAATCTTCACGGTGTTTGCGCCCGACTGTTTCTGAATCATCACCCTCACACCCTTCTCGCCGTTGAGCCTCTCATCGAGAGTCTCCTCTTCGAGGGTGTCCTTAATCTCGGCAATATCACTCAGATAGACCTCCTGACCACCCATATTGCTGATGAGGATGGTTTTCAGGTCGTCGGAGGAGTTGAACTCGCCGTCGGCCTTGATATTATAGGTATGGTTACCGATGTCGAGCGTACCGCCGGAGGTGTTGATGTTCTCCTGTGCGATGATTGCACCAATCTGCTCCACCGAGAGTCCATAGGCTTCGAGTTTCACAGGGTCCACGTTCACCTGAATCTCCCTCACGGGTGCACCCATAATGCTCACCGAGCCCACGCCATCAATGCGGCTGAGTCGGTTGGAGAACTGCTCTTCGAGGATTTTGTTCAGCGCAGGGTAGCTCTCCTCGGCGGTGATGGCGAACGACATAATAGGCATCATTGAGGAGTTGAAGCGGAAGAGGATGGGCTCTTCGGCATCGTCGGGCATAAAGTCGGTGAGTCGGCCGAGAGCATCACGAATGTCGTTGGAGGCCTCGTCGAGGTTGGTTCCCCACTCAAATTCGAGCGACACGAGCGACACTCCGTCGCTCGACTTGGAGGTGATCTCTTTGAGGTTGCTCACTGTGTTAAGGCCATCCTCAATGCGCCTTGTGATGTTGTTCTCCACATCCTCGGCATTGGCACCCTGATAGGTTGTGATGACCGAAATGGACGGTAGGTCCATCTCGGGCAACATATCAATGGCCAGGTTGTTCAACGAAAAGATACCGAAGACAATCACTGCTACAAAGATTAGGGCAGTGGATATCGGTTTCTTTACGGAGGTTTCGTATATTTTCATCTTTGCTTGATTTCTCTATATAAAACTCTTTGAGTTGTCTGTATCTTAAATTCGGGGGTTGGGGTAGGAGTCCTATTTTACAACCTCCACCTGTGCGCCGTCTTTGAGTTTGGAGAGAGAGGTTATTGCCACCTCGTCGCCCTCGGAGAGGCCGCTGAGCACCTCCACCTTGTCGCCCACCTGACGACCGAGGCTCACCACCTTGCGCTCGGCAACGCCATCTTTGATGACGTAGACGTAGCGGTCGTTTACGCCCATCTGCTTCTGCACAGCCACGTCGGGTACAACGAGGCTCTTGCGGCTACCCATATTGAACTCCGTGCGGGCAAACATACCGGGGCGCAAAACCTCCTTGCTGTTGGGTACGAGCACCTCCACATTAAAGGTGTGAGTGGTGGCGTTGATGGCGGGATAGACAATGTTCACCACACCCTCAAACTCCCTGTCGGGATAGACCTCGGCCATAACCTTCACCTTCATACCTTTATATACCTGTGGGTAGTACTGCTCCGAGAGGGCAACGATGGCTTTGAGGCGGTTGATTTGCATCACCTGCAACACACCCACGCCACCATCGGCATTACCACCCATAGTGAACAAGTCGCCCGGCTCGTTGTAGCGGCCCGTGATGACACCATCGATGGGCGAACGGAGTTCTATGTTGCGCTCCAAGTTGGCGATGTTCTCCTCCATAACCGACACGGAGGTCTCCAACTCGTCAATCTGCGAACGACTCACGCCACCGGCCTCATACACGCTGCGCATACGGGCGAGGTTTTGTTTGGCATTTTTGAGCTGTGCAGAGGTTTGGTTGTATTGGTTCCTGTCGAGGGTGGCAACAAGCTGTCCTTCCTTGACGTGGTCGCCCACGTCAACCCTAATCTCGTCGATGCGGAGGGCCATTTGGGGCGTAATGAAGGTCTTTTTGTAGGGCAGTAGGGTGGTGGTGAAATCAACCGTTTGTGCCACCTCCACATTCTCCACGGAGGCCACCTTGGTCAGTACGGCGGTCTGCTGGGTGAGAACACTCTCTACATTGCTCTTTGTCTTGTTACCCACGCAACCTGCAAGGGCAAGGGTAGTGAGAGCCACTACCACAAGTTTGATGTTGTTTTTCATATATCGTTGTGTTTCTTATATTTCTACATTTCTCAATTCAACTCAAAGCCCTTACCGATGATTTTCTCATAGTCGGCCCTTGCGGCAAGGAAGTCGTAGATGGCTTGCGAGTAGTTCAACTTGGCCTGTGTGAGCGACAACTCCGAGGAGTTGAGTTCGAGGATGGTACCCGTGCCGGCATTGTAGCGCACCTGGGCAATCTCGTAGGCCTTGCTCGCCTGACGTACCGTAATCTCATTGCTGGTCATCTTCTCCTTGGCGGTCAGGATGTTGTTGAAGGCACTCTCCACCTGCACGTTCACGCTCTGGGCAAGGTAGTCCCTTTGGAGCGAGAGCTGGTGAAGGGTGTTGCGAATCTCGTGTGCTTTGTTGAGGTTGCGACCACCCGAAAAGAGCGGAATACTGATGGAAATACCGGCCGAAAGGGGCTTCTGCCACCACCACTCTTTCTTGGTTGTAGGAGTAGAGGAGCCTCCGCCCATACCACCCATACTTCCGCCGATAATCTCGCCAAAGTTCATTGAGTTGTCGTTACCGGAGTACATAAACGTGGAGAAGGCCGCAACGGTCGGCAGGCGGCTTGCGTTGGTCATTCGGAGCTGGTGTTCGAGTAGTTTGCGCTGAAACTCCAACGAACGCAGGTCGGTGTTGTTGGACAAGTCCACGCTATCGGTGGGGATGATAGCCAGGGCCACCTCGTCGGCAAAGTCGTCCAACGACCCCTCCAAAACAAAGTCGCTCTCGGCAGGCAAGCCGAGGTACATCTTAAACAGCAACTTGGCAGCCTTGATGGAGTTCTCCGTTTGCACAATATTGGGCCTCAGGTTGCTCAACTGCACCTGTGCCGACAGAAGGTCATACTCGCTGGCAAGCCCCTGATTATACATAGCCTCGGTGTTGGCAACAGTCTCGGCTATCGACTTTTCGCTCTCCTTCAAAACCGAAAGCGACTGCTCGGCCAGCAGAATGTTGTAATATCCCTTTTTGACCTCGTTGGTGAGGTTGATTTTCGACGAACGTGCGCTCTCAACGGCTTGCTCCATCTGTGTACGATTCATTTTGAGCGTCTCGTAAACGGTGGGCGCATAGAGTGGCAGGGAGAGCGAAGCGGTGTTGTTGATGGTGTTGTCGGCACCAAACGAGAGTCCCTTGGCCATCTCCTGCTTAACGATGCTGTATGAGTATTGACTCTGCACCGATACGTTGGGCAGCAGGCTGCCGATGGTCTGCTTACGCACCCAATCCTGACGCTCAATTTCCAAACCCGATACCACAATCGTTGGGTTGTCGCTCAGGGCAATTTCCAGAGCCTTGTCGAGCGAGAGGGTGAGTGTCTGTGCCCCTGCCGATATCAGTGAGCAGACAATACCCACAACCACGCAAAGCCCCGCTGTGAATGTTCGTTTCATAATCGTTATTGTTGTTTTAAAAAGTTATTGTCAATGTATTCTCGTCCTTTGTCGGTGGCAAGACCTCTCAAAAAGAGAACCACCGCGTGGGGAATGGAGTTGTCGTCCACATTCAACCCCGTAGCGGCAGTGTTTTCCTCGATGACGTCCAGACCTATTATATAATTAGTCATCGCGCGCGAGTAGAATTGCAGGTCGAGTGAGCCCATCACCAACCCCTCCTTCACACCCTCTTCGAGAGTGTCCAAAATGTTTGCCACAACCGATTCGTGCAGTTGGATGGCAAAGTCGGTGGCAAGCTCCGGATAGTAGCGTTTGAGCTGGCAGAGCACTTTGGACGTAAGTTTGTGCTCGGGGCCAAACTGTGTGAAGCGCAACCACACATTGTGGAAGGCGTTCTCGGCTCTTTCCACTGCCTCCTCTCCGTGGCGGTGCATCGAGTCCAAGTAGTGCTGTAAGGCGAGTGTGATGAGCTCGGTGCGGTCGGTAAACAGCTCGTAGAGCGTGCGCTTGGACATACCGCAACGATGGGCTATGTCGTCCATCCTCACAGCCTTGATGCCATCCCTGATGAACATCTCGGAGGCCACGCTTACAATTTTCTCTTTTGTGTTGTTCATAGTTTGTCTATTTTGCCTTTCGGGCCGGGCTTGTGGCGGGTGTCGCCAAAAGCGGCCGCAAAGGTAGCAAGAAAACTCGGAAAACCAAACGAGTTTTTTGGTTTTCTTATTGTGTGTTCTCCAAAAAAAATTTTTTGTAAAGTGGTGTTGCTTGTTGTGTGTCAGAGAGATAAAAAAAGGTTACCTTTGAAATAAAGGCAACCTTTTTTTCTAAACAGGGGATAGAATCACTTCTAACCCTGTTTCTACTAACCTAAAACTACTAACCTAAATGAACCTTAAAACTTCACTGCAAAGATAAGGGTATTTGTGGCAAACTTCCAAATATATTAAAATTTTTTAATAATAATTTAACATTGGAAACTATGTTAAATTGCAAAAACGGGTGTGCATTGTGCTGATAATCAGCACAATGTGTGGGTTGTAAAATAAAACAACGATTTTTTGTTACCTGAGTAGTTTAAGTAACCTTGCAAGCACCATCTCGGGTGAAATACGGGCCATACACTCGTAGTGCCCAAACAGGCAGGCTCTGCGTCCGTCGGCCGAGCAAGGACGGCAGGGAAGGTCTAGTTGTACCGCATAGGTGGGGTTCTGCCCATAGCCGCAAGACTCTATGAATGGGTGTGTTGCGCCCCAAATGGATACGGCCGGAGTGCCCACCAATGAGGCCAAACTCAACACCGGATGGTCAACCGTAACCACTGCATCAAGTACGGAAATGAGGTCCATCTGCTCGTCCAACGAGGCTCGTTCGGCCACCGACACCACCGAAGGAAAGAGGCTCTCCATACCCTCGCAAAATTGTTTCTGATAGATGCCGTCGCCGAAAACGAACACTTTTTCGTAGCGTGCGGCGAGCTGTTTTATCAGTTCGGTCGATTGGTCTATCGGGTAGCAATTACCCTTACGGTGCGACAGTAGGGCCACACCAATCCAACGGCCTCTCTTTTCGCCGGCCAAGATGGTGGCAATGTGTGGCGGCTCGCTCATATTCCTGCGACGCACGGGGGCAGGCATACTGAACGGAAGTCCGAGTCGCTCGAACACGTCGCGAGAGCGTTGCGATAGGGGAGAGAGTTGTACCATCACCTTGCGAAATTTGCGGGTGAGGAGCTTGCGCTCAATCTTGCCACGCTTGATTGTGGAGGTTATCCTGCGCCACGGAGTGAGGCAAAAACGTAACCTACGGCTACGAGGGGAGGCTTCCAGGTCGGCAACACCATCAATGCCGAGGTGTTGGATCTCCTTCCAAAGATGCAATCCTCCAAACAGACCTTTGTATTTGGCGTCGTCGGCTGCGAGGAAATCCACGCCGTTCACTCCTCGGAACAGCGGTCGGAGTGCCGAAGTGGTCAGCACCGTGAGCTTCACCTCGGGATAGTCGCGACGGAGTCCGCGCAGAGCGTGGACACACATTGCCGCCTTTGCAACATCGGTGAGGCGGATGACAAGAATGTGTGAGGCCTTGGTAATTCTCTTCATTGCAGCACAATGGTAGTTCTTCTGACCACAAAGGTAGGAATTTTAACATTCAAATTTAAACAGCTCTTCAATTTTTCCATTTTCAATTCTTTTTTCATACCTTTGTAGCTTAAAAGTGATAGAATGCAGAGATTGGTATACATAGTGTTGACACTCTCGGTGGTGTTGTCGGTTGGTCGCGTGTCGGCTCAACAGAAACTCACGCGTGCGCAATACATAGAAAAGTATGCTCCGATGGCCGTTGAGAGCCAACTTCTCTATGGTATTCCGGCGAGTATCACCCTCGCGCAGGGATGCTTGGAGTCGGCCAATGGTAATTCGAGGCTTGCGGTGGAGGCCAACAACCACTTCGGCATCAAGTGTGGTGGCTCGTGGGATGGCCCTTCGTTGGCACACGATGACGATGCTCCGCAGGAGTGCTTCCGTAGCTACTCTTCGGTGGCGGAGAGCTTTGTGGACCACGCACTGTTCCTCTCCGAGAGGGAGCGTTATCGCTCGCTCTTCGACCTCGATCCGAAGGACTACAAGGGGTGGGCTCGCGGTTTGAAGGCCGCAGGCTATGCTACCAATCCCGCCTATGCCGACCTGCTTATCCGCATTATCGAGGATAATAATCTCCAAAGGTTCGACAACGCTCTGCTGGCCGACTATGTGGCTCCCGTGGTGGAACACCCCGTGGTGAGGAAGGACGAAGCGGCTGTGGAGGGTGCAGAGGATGGCGCAGCAGGTGCCGAGGCTGTGAGAGTTGTCGTGGATGTGGACGAGGTGCAACTTCCGTTGGTTGAGGTTGGCGGCTATGGTATCTATGCCGACGCGAAGGGACGCTATGTCGTGGCTTTCGGTACGGAGAATCTGCGACACATTGGCCGTCGGTTGGGAGTGTCGGCCCGTGCGCTGGCCAAAATCAACTCCATCGACCGCCAGGCAGGACTCGTGGCCGGTCAAATGGTTAGAATAGAGTAGGGAGGACAAAATATTTACTAATTACTAATTAGAGAAAAAAGAAGACGGTCGACGGTTGACGGTCGACGGATGACAATAAATATATATGGAAACACAATCAGATTTACGCTCGCAAATCAAGGACCTTTTGGTCAGCAAATCGAACCTCAAGCAGCAGGTTCACGACAACACACTTAACCTCTTTGCCGAACTGAAAGACGTTCTGCACGAGTTCTGCACCGAATTGGATGAGGAGCTCGAAGAGAAAATTGACAAACGTATCCGTATTGAGTATATGGATAAGGGTAAGTCGGAGGCTCGTGTGCAGGTTGCTGCCGACACGTTGGTCTTTGCTATGCACACCAACATCTTCACCTTCGAGCGTGAGCACCGCATTTGGCATAATCCCTATGTGCAGGCCGATAGAGCTAATGGTTATTGTGGTGTGATTAGCATCTACAATTTCCTTGCAGACTCGTTTAAGAACAAGCGTTCCGACGACGAGGGCTACCTCATTGGTCGTATCTTCATCAACCGCGAGGGTAAGTTCTTTGTGGAGGGTAAAAGACAGGACAGGTGGCGTGTGGATGAGTTTGGTGGCGCACAAATTTCGCGCGAGGCTATCCTTGAAATTCTCGAGAGAGCCATCCTCTACTCGCTCGGCTTTGACCTTCTGATGCCCGCCTACGATGCCGTAAAGAGAGTTACTGTGGAGCAGTTCGACTCGCGACAGGAGAACACCCAATTCCAGACAGGTAAGCGTTTGGGCTACGAATTCCGCTCGGACGACATCTAATAACTCCTCTCCCAACCACTGACGTATGACAGAACAACGCACTGATATGGACACCACAACTATGCCCGAAAAGAAGGTGGGTGTGGTGCGCCGACTCTACAATTGGATGCTCTCGTGGGCCGAGAGTAGGTGGGGAGGCCTTGCGCTCTTCCTCTTTGCTATGGCCGAGAGTATCTTCTTTCCCGTACCTCCCGATGTGCTACTGATTGCGCTTTGCATTGGTGCGGTGGCCAAGTCGTTCAAATATGCCGCCATCTGCACCGCAGGCTCGGTCTTTGGTGCCATCATAGGCTTCGGTCTTGGTGCCTTTGCGTGGGACTTGGTGGACAGCCTCTTTATCCCTGCCGTCTTCTCGCAGGAGGCCTTCGATAGTGTCGGTGTGAAGTACTCCGAATGGAACTTCTGGCTGGTCTTTACCGCCGGATTTACCCCAATCCCATATAAACTCATCACCATCTCGGCAGGTGTGTTCCTCGGAATGAAGGACTTCCTTATCTTCATTGTCGCATCGGCCATCAGCCGAGGAATGAGATTTGTGCTTGTGGCCGCACTCATCTACAAGTTCGGCGCACCCATCAAGAAATTCATCGACAAGTACTTCAACCTCTGCGCTATCGCCTTTACAGTGTTGTTGGTCGGTGGTTTCCTGCTAATTAAATACGTTCTGTAAAATCGCATTGCCTATGGATTTGTTTGGACTTATCGGTAAACCCGTGAGTCACTCTATGTCGGCCGACTACTTCACCAAGAAGTTCGCTGCCGAGGGGTGCCTCGACACCAAAGCATACCGACTCTTTGAGTTGGACACCATCGCTGACCTCAAAACACTCCTCGCAGAGCAACCCGATCTGCGAGGACTCAATGTAACATACCCCTATAAGAAGGAGATTATCCCCCTGTTGAGTTCTCTCTCACCCGAGGCCGAACGTATCGGTGCGGTCAACTGTGTGAGGGTGGAGGAGGATGGTCGACTTGTGGGCTACAACACCGACTATATGGGCTTCGGCACCTCGCTGGACGAATTTCTTGGCGGTGCAAAACCCAAAGCACTTGTGCTTGGTACGGGGGGTGCTTCGCAGGCTGTGCAGGCCTGCTTGGAGGATAAGGGCTTTGAGTTCAAGACTGTGTCCCACAGCGGTAATGGCGATTTGAGTTACGAGCAACTCACGCCCGAGGTTATGGCGGAGTATAGGCTCCTTATCAACGCCACGCCACTCGGTATGGCACCTCGCTTGGAGGAGTGTGTACCAATCCCTTATGAGCTTCTCACCGACGAGCACTACCTCTTCGACCTCATCTACAATCCTGCCACCACCGAGTTTTTGCGTCGTGGGCAGATGCAGGGAGCCGCTGTGTGCAATGGTCAGCGGATGTTTGTGTGTCAGGCGGAGGCGTCGTGGCGTATATATGGCCGCTTGTAAAAAAACTGAAAAAACGCAGATTGCACGGCAACTGCGGCGTTACACTACGATAAACCACCTCCTCATTTACGTTTGTAAACTGCGGAGGTGGTTTTCTTGTGTGCCTTGCATTTGCCGCACACTTTGCGTTTTTTTGGGTTGTGGTGCTACCAAACGCTCGATAGCACCCCAACCAAAATGGGGAAAGCGTCATTCTGACGCTGGCACAAAATTCCCTCCGCACTTTGCGTTTTTTTACGTCAACCGTCAACCGTCAACCGCCAACCGTCAACCGCCAACCGTCTTTTTCCCTAAGGGCCTTAAAGTCCTTAAACTCCCTAAGGCCCCTACACCACATCACGGGTAACAAAAAAGCAACCCGTGAAAAAGATGGGGCCTCCTCCGAGGTCTTGGGTATTAAAAAAGATACCCGTGAAAAAAGCTGCTCCCCTGACTCAGAGAAGCAGCAATTTTCAATTTTCAATTTTCAATTCTCAATTCTTAACTCCCTCACTCCTCCGGAGTGGCTGCCAAGAGTTCTTTGGCCCTATCGAGGTCGGCCTCGTTGACCAACAAGCGCACGCGGTTGTCGTTGATGTAGGGCAGCATAATGGAGGAAATCTCGTTCACAACGCTCACCTCCACGCCCATACTGCGGAGCATCGATGCCGTAACCTCGGCCTCGGCTGCGGTGGCAAAACCGGTAAGTTCCACCACGCGGTTTTCTCGGGTGTGTGTCATAACAAAACAGGTATTAAATGTTGTCTGTGCAACATACGAAAAATTTATTTAAAATAAATTTATGAGGAGTGTGAAAAAACCAAATAAATAGTCATATCTTTGTGATTGGTCAGAAGCCTAAAAATGAGATTATTATGTCGCAATTCGTTCACCTTCACGTACATACACAATACTCCATCCTTGACGGAGCAGCATCCATACCTTCGCTCATAAAGCGTGCCGGAGAGTATGGAATGGAGGCTGTGGCCATCACCGACCACGGTAATATGTACGGTGCCAAGGAGTTCTACGACACGGCAACCAAGGCGGGTATCAAACCCATCCTCGGTTGTGAGACCTACATTGTGGCCGACCGTTTCACCAAAAACAAAGACACAGAACGTCGTTACCACCTCATACTTCTTGCCAAAAACGAGAAGGGATACCACAATTTGATAAAACTCGTGTCGTTGGGTTTTACCGAAGGTTCCTACTATGGCAAGCCGCGTATTGACCACAAGATTTTGGAGGAGCTGCACGAGGGTATCATCTGCTGTTCGGCCTGTATTGCGGGCGAGGTACCCAAAGCGTTGTTGCGTGACAATGTGGCCGAGGCGGAGCAGATTATCGAGTGGTACAAGGGTGTCTTTGGCGAGGACTACTACATCGAGCTCCAACGCCACGACCCCAAGGACCCCACACGTCCACACGATGTGATTGAGGCCCAAAACAGGGTGAACGGCAAACTTGTGGAGTTGGCCAAGAAGCACGGCGTGAAGTACATCTGCGCCAATGATGTGCACTTCACCGATGCCGATGATGCTATGGCCCACGACCACCTCATCTGCCTTAACACGGGTAAGGACCTCGACGATCCAACCCGTATGCGCTACACGGGCGAGGAGTATTTCAAGAGCCCCGATGAGATGGCGGCCCTGTTTGCCGACTATCCCGAAGCCCTCGAAACAACTTTGGAGATTGCCTCGAAGGTGGAGATTTACAAACTCGATCGAGGTCCTCTGATGCCCAACTTCGATGTGCCCCCTGCGCTCCAACTCGACGAGGAGAAGTTGAAACAGAGCATATTGCGAAAGACTACCGACGAGGAAGAAAAGAGTTCCATTGAGGCTGCCGAGAGTGTCTATGCCTACGCTGCCGAACACCCCGAAGTGAACGAGAGGCTCACGGTGGCCAAGCAGTTCCAATACCTCTCGCACTTGGTCTATGAGGGTGCCCACGTGAGGTATGGCAAGGAACTGGGCGAGGAGTTGGAGAAACGTATCGCCTATGAGTTGTCGGTGATTGAGAATATGGGCTTCCCCGGCTACTTCCTCATTGTGTGGGACTACATCCGTGCAGCCCGTGAGTTGGGTGTGTCGGTAGGCCCAGGACGTGGCTCGGCTGCCGGCTCGGTGGTGGCATATTGCTTGAAGATTACCAATATCGACCCCATAAAATATGATCTTCTTTTTGAGCGTTTCCTCAACCCCGATCGTATCTCGATGCCTGATGTGGATGTCGATTTCGACGAGGATGGTAGGGCCGATGTGCTCAACTATGTGGTCGAAAAATATGGCCGCAAGCGAGTGGCGCAGATTGTAACCTTCGGCACGATGGCACCCAAGATGGCCATCAAGGATGTAGCCAGGGTGCAAAAACTGCCCCTGCCGGAGAGTGATAGGCTCACAAAACTCATCCCAGATAAGATTGAGAACAAGAAGGGCCAGAGTCCTTTTGAGTGGCTTTATGAAACCCAGAGTGAGTTTGCAGCACAGAAACAAAGCCCCGACCCGCTGGTGCAGAACACGCTCCGCTATGCCGAAAAACTCGAAGGCTCGGTGCGACAGACAGGTGTGCACGCCTGCGGTGTGATTATCGGTAAGGACGATTTGGAGAAGTTTGCACCCATTGCTACGGCCAAGGATGCCGACCTCAATGTGGTGCAGTTCGAGGGTAAGTTTGTGGAGAGCGTGGGCCTTATCAAGATGGACTTCTTGGGCCTCAAAACCCTCTCGATTATCAAAGACGCGCTGGATAATGTGAAGCGTACCACGGGTAAGGTCATTGACATTGATGCCATCTCGTTGGACGACAAAAAGACATACGAACTCTTCTCGCACGGCGACACTACGGGTGTGTTCCAATTTGAGTCGCCCGGTATGAAAAAACACCTCCGAGCACTCCACCCGAGCCGCTTCGAGGACCTCATTGCTATGAACGCACTCTACCGCCCCGGCCCAATGGAGAAGATTCCCAACTTCATCGCCCGTAAGCACGGCAGGGAGAAGATTACCTACGACATCCCCGTGATGGAGAAGTACCTATACGACACCTATGGCATTACCGTCTATCAGGAGCAGGTGATGTTGCTGTCGCAGTTGCTGGGTGGATTTACGGGAGGTCAGGCCGATACGTTGCGTAAGGCGATGGGTAAGAAACAGAAGGCCGTGCTGGACAAACTCAAACCGCAGTTCATTGAGGGTGCAAAAGCCAATGGCCACGACGAGCAGACGTTGGAGAAGATTTGGGGCGAGTGGGAGGCGTTTGCTTCCTATGCGTTCAACAAATCGCACGCCACTTGCTATGCCTACGTTGCCTACCAGACCGCCTATTTGAAAGCCCACTACCCGTCGGAGTTTATGGCTGCGCTGTTGAGTCGCAACCTTACGAGCATCGATAAACTCTCCAATTTTATGGACGAGTGCCGTAAGATGCGCTTGAAGGTGCTGGGCCCCGATGTGAACAAGAGTATCCACACCTTCTCGGCCGACAAGGAGGGAAATATCCGCTTTGGTATGGCAGGTATTAAGGGCGTGGGCGAGGCCGCTGTGATGGAACTCGTGGCCGAGAGGGAGCGAGGAGGCGACTTTGTGGACATCTTCGACTTTGTGGAGAGGGTGAACCTGCAAGCTGTCAACCGCAAGAGTATCGAAAACCTTGCACTCTCAGGTGCTTTCGATGCCATTCTCGGCTTCCACCGCAGTAAACTCTTTGCTGTGGACCCCAAAGACCCATCGGCTCCGTGCTATCTGGACCAGATTGTCAGGTATGGTCAGATGTTCCAGAACGATAAGAACAATATGCAACAGAGCCTTTTTGGTGGCACGGTTGATGTGAGTGTACAACGCCCTGCAATGCCCGTGGTGAGCGAGTGGTCGCAGCTGGAAACACTCACAAGGGAGAGGGAGGTTACGGGTATGTACCTCTCGTCCCACCCGCTGGATGAGTACTCCGTGATTGTCAAAAAACTATGTACCGTACAACTCACCCAATTTGCCAACCTTGCGGACTTGGCAGGCAAGGAGTTCCTCATCGGAGGTATGATTACACAGGTAACCAACCTCACCACAAGGGAGGGTAAGGCCTATGGCCGCTTCAAGTTGGAGGATTACTCTGGCGAGCATGAGTTTACGCTGTTCAGCAGGGACTACGAGCAGTTCCGTCCCTACCTCTTTGAGAATTACAGCCTGCTGATTAAGGGCGCAGTGAAGCCTAAACCCTACAAGCTCGATGAGTTGGAGATCAGGATCACCTCGATGACTATGCTCGACAAGGTGAAAGACGAGGCTGTGGGTGAGATTATCGCCAACATATACCTCGACGAGATAACACCCGACTTTGTGCAACTCTTCACCAAGCAGATGAAGAAGTGTAAGGGCAAGAGCCGACTTCACCTGAGGGTGTGTGACCGCAAGACAGGTGTGCAAGTGGAACTCTTCCCCAAGAAGCTCAAAGTGGAGGCCTCGCAGGCTCTGCTCGACTTCTTCGAGGAGAATGGCATATTATATAGGCTCAAATCCAACTTATAGGGTGGGGTAGATATAATGCAATAATCGAACAATAAAACAATATTTTACACACTAAAAACAGAAAAAACTATGGCACTTGAAATCAAAGATTCCAACTATGCAGAGTTGGCAGCAGAGGACAAACTTTTGGTTATTGACTTTTGGGCAGAGTGGTGCGGTCCTTGCCGTATGATGAGCCCCGTGGTTGAGAAGTTGGCAGAGGAGTTTGCCGGCAAGGCAAACATCGGCAAATGCAATGTTGACGAGGAGAACGATGTTCCCGTTAAGTTTGCAGTGCGTAACATCCCCACCATTGTATTCGTAAAGAACGGCGAGCTTGTTGACAAACAAGTAGGTGCTTGTTCGGAGGGTGATTTGCGTAAGAAGGTTGAAGCTCACTTGTAGAAAAAACGCAGATTGCGGGTGAATTTTGCACCAAAATTCAGAGAGCGAGTTCCTCACCTACATCGGTAGGCTGCGGACTCGCTCCTTCTTTTGGCACAAAATTCCCTCCGCACTTTGCGTTTTTTTGTGTTGTGGGGGCTTGTTGACGTTTGAAAGAGTTACTACCTATCATCTACACAAAACGGCCTGTGGCCGCTGCGGGGCCGCTTTCTTGTTTGGCACAAAATTCCCTCCGCACTTTGCGTTTTTTACGTCAACCGTCAACCGACAACCGTCAAATTCACAATCCTCACCTTTTATATAGAATGATTCAACAGAAGATAACATATCGTCGTGCAACACACTCCGACCACGCTGCAGTGGTTGAGATTCTACGTGCCGCCATACGACGTCTGGCTCTTGCGGGGGTGCCACAATGGCAACAAGGCTATCCCAATGGGGATTCCATCGCCACAGACATTCTGCGTGGCGTGGGCCGAGTGCTTTGTGTGGGGGAGCGTGTGGTTGCCTACGGGGCAGTGATTGCTACCGGAGAAGAGGCCTATAATCACATTGAGGGAGCTTGGTTGACGGACGGGGACTACTTGGTGGTACATAGGTTGTGTGTTGCCGAGGAGTTTGTCGGGAGTGGTCTGGGGCGCCGGTTCTTGTTGGCTGTGGAGGAAGAGGCTACACGAGAGGGTGTGCAGAGTGTACGTGTGGACACCCACGCCGACAATCGCATTATGCAACACTTGCTGCCCGCATTGGGCTATACCTACTGCGGTGTGATTCACTACGAATCGCCACGTATGGCCTTCGAGAAACCCATTGGTGTGTGAGGTTTTCTACCTCTTTGCTCCCCAAGAAAAACAAAAAGGTTGTAAGCCAAAAACTTACAACCTTTTCTTTGTGCCCAGGACAGGAATCGAACCTGCACGCCTTGCGGCACACGCACCTGAAACGTGCGCGTCTACCTATTCCGCCACCTGGGCTTCTACGCACACAAGGATATCTCTACCCTTTGTTGAGCGTGCAAAGATACACATAAAATTGAAAAT
>JAGBGK010000080.1 GCA_017936005.1 Tidjanibacter sp. | reverse complement strand
GGTAATGCCTGGTGACCACGTTGAGATCGAGGTTACTCTGATCTACCCCGTTGCTTTGAACGCAGGTCTTCGTTTCGCTATCCGTGAGGGTGGTCGCACCGTAGGTTCGGGTCAGATCAAAGAGGTTATCGAGTAATTCGTTGAGAATTTCTAGATAAGACTCAAATATAGGGGCGGGTGTGAGGCTTGCCGTGAGAATGTCGAGAGGAGCATTCGCCCCACTATACGAGAGTAGTTTAATGGTAGAATAGCGGTCTCCAAAACCGTTGGTGGGAGTTCGATTCTCTCCTCTCGTGCCAGAAGTCCGGTGGCTTTGCAAAAAGATTACCGGACTTATTGAGTGAAAAGAAAGTAAAGAAAAGCATAATAAAACTTATGAAACTCGTTAAGTACGCAAAGGCTTCTTATGAAGAGCTGGTTCACAAAGTATCGTGGACTCCTATGAAAGAATTGCAGAGCTTGGCCGTGACCGTAATGGTTGCTTCCCTGGTCATTGCAGCTGTGGTTCTTGCAATGGACGTAACCTTTGAGTCCATCATGAAAGCCATCTACAGTATTTTGGCTCACTAGTGTTCATTAATTTCGAACTTAAAAAGAAGTAGAGAAAGATTATGAGCGGAGTGGCTGAAAAACAGTGGTATGTGTTACGCGCCATCGGCGGCAAGGAGAAAAAGGTCAAGGAGTATATCGAAATGGAGATACGCAACTTGGGCTTGGAGCACCTTGTGGCACAGGTTCTCATTCCTACCGAGAAGGTCTATTCGATCCGCAACGGTAAGAAGGTGAGCAAGGAGAGGGTGTCGTATCCCGGCTATGTGTTGGTAGAGGCGGCTATGATTGACGAAGTACCTTACGTTCTTCGCAACACACCCAATGTACTCGGCTTCCTCGGCGACTCGGTAGAGGAGAGCAAACGCCTGATTGCGACGCCTGTGCGTCCTCAGGAGGTTGCCCGTATCCTCGGCAGGGTTGACGAAATGAGTCAGGGTGAGGAAGAGGTAGAGATTCCTTTCTTCGTAGGAGAGACCGTAAAAGTTACGGACGGTCCCTTCTCGAGTTTCTCCGGTATCATCGAGGCGATAGATGAGGAGAGAAAGAAATTGACTGTCTCTGTGAAGATTTTCGGGCGAAAGACTCCAATGGAGTTGAGTTTTATGCAAGTAGAAAAAGAATAATTAACCAAGGAAAACTATGGCAAAAGAGGTTGCTGCATTTATTAAACTGCAGATTAAAGGTGGTGCCGCCAATCCTTCGCCACCAGTAGGCCCTGCGTTGGGTTCGAAGGGAGTCAACATTATGGACTTCTGCAAGCAGTTCAACGCAAGGACTCAGGAGAAGGCAGGTAAGGTACTGCCGGTGATTATCACCGTATATAACGACAAGTCGTTCGACTTCGTTGTTAAACAGCCACCCGTAGCTGCTGCTTTGAAAGAGGTTGCAGGCGTTCAGTCTGGTTCTGCCGAGCCCAACCGTACCAAGGTTGGTAGCATCACCTGGGAGCAGGTAGAGGCTATTGCAAAGGATAAGATGCCCGATATGAACTGCTTCACCATCGAGGCTGCTATGAAGATGGTAGCCGGTACTGCTCGCAGTATGGGTATCGCCGTTGTTGGAGAGTTTCCTGTAAAGTAATTTGAGTGAGATGAGTAAGTTGACAAAAAATCAAAAAGCAATGCTCGCCAAAGTGGAGCCCGGAAAGCTCTACAAGTTGAGCGAGGCCGCAGCTCTTCTGAAAGAGATTACTTTCACCAAATTCAACGCTTCGGTAGATGTTGATGTACGTCTTGGTGTTGACCCCCGTAAGGCCAACCAGATGGTACGTGGCGTGGTTACACTTCCTCACGGAACAGGTAAGACTGTTCGCGTATTGGTACTTTGTACTCCCGACAAGGAGAACGAGGCAAAAGAGGCAGGTGCAGACTACGTAGGTTTGGACGAGTATGTTGAGAAAATCAAGGGCGGTTGGACCGACGTTGATGTGATCATCTGTACTCCTAACGTAATGGCCAAAGTTGGTGCTTTGGGTAGGATTCTGGGTCCCCGTGGCCTTATGCCCAACCCCAAAACTGGTACCGTAACTATGGACGTTGCAAAGGCTGTTGCCGAGGTGAAAGCCGGTAAGATCGACTTCAAGGTTGACAAATATGGTATCGTTCACTCTTCGGTAGGTAAAGTATCGTTTACTCCCGAGCAGATTGTGGATAACGCTAACGCATTTGTTGGTATGATTCACAAATTGAAACCTGCTGCTGCAAAGGGTACTTACATGCTTAGTATCTATCTCTCAACGACAATGAGTATCGGTCTGCAAATTGACCCCAAATCACTCGATCTTAAATAGTAAAAAACATTGAGCTATGACAAGGGAAGAAAAGAAACAAGTAATTGAAGGCCTGACCGAACAACTCAACCAGTATCCTAACTTCTATATCACCGACATCGAGGCTCTCAATGCTGAGCAGACTGCAAAATTGCGTCGTCAGTGCTTCGAGAAAGGCGTGAAGTTGGTTGTTGTAAAGAACACCCTCTTCATCAAAGCCTTGGAGGCTGTTGAGAAGGCAGACGCTGGTCTTGTCGAGGTTCTGAAAGGCACTTCGTCGATTATGTTCTCCGAGGGTAGCAAGGCTCCTGCACAGGTTATCAAAGAGTTCCGCAAAGGTTGCGAGAAGCCCATTTTGAAAGCCGCTTATGTTCAGGAGTGTGTATACGTCGGCGACAATAACCTCGATATGCTTTGCAATATCAAATCTCGTGAGGAGCTTATCGGTGATATCGTGGCTCTCTTGCAGTCGCCCATCAAGAATGTTGTATCGGCATTGCAGGGTAACGCTGGTCAGAAGATTGCAGGCATCGTAAAGGCACTTGAAGAAAGAAATTAATTTTTCCAAAAAAACACAAACAACGAAGTAAAACAATTTAACAAATAACAAAACTATGGCAGATATTAAAGCATTGGCAGAAGAGTTGGTAAACTTGACTGTTAAAGAGGTAAACGAGTTGGCTACTATCCTCAAAGAGGAGTACGGTATTGAGCCCGCTGCTGCAGCTGTTGCAGTTGCTGCTCCCGCCGCTGCAGAGGCAGCTGCACCCGCAGAGAAAACTTCTTTCGACGTTATTCTCGTAAGCGCAGGTCAGAGCAAGATTCCTGTAGTAAAAGCAGTTAAAGAGTCGACCGGTCTTGGTTTGAAAGAGGCTAAAGACTTGGTAGATGCTGCTCCTAAGGCTATCAAAGAGGGCGTATCGAAAGAGGAGGCTGAGGCACTCAAAGCAGCTCTCGAGGAGGCTGGTGCTGAGGTTGAGGTTAAATAGTCAATCTATTAACTTCTCACATATCGGGTATAGAGCTTATGCTTAAATAAGCTCTATGCCTTTTTCGCGTCTAAAAAAGAGGTGCGAGAAAACAAGGAAGGTTGGGTTACGTTTTAGTGGGCTAAGTGTGCTCATATCAGACAGATACGAGGCGGTCGATGGGCCGAGTAGTATTTTCCTAACCTCAGAGCGAAAAGCGACATTAACAAAAACCATCAAATTAATTTTGCAGAAAATGTCCTCGAAAGCAAACACAAGAATTAGCTTCTCCTCCATCACGCACAAGATGGAATATCCTGACTTCTTGGAGGTGCAGCTCAAATCATTTCAAGACTTTTTCCAGCTGGACACCACCGCAGAGAACCGCAAAAACGAGGGTCTTTATAAGGTGTTCACAGAGAATTTCCCGATAACGGACACACGCAATAACTTCGTACTCGAATTCATCGACTATTATGTTGACCCCCCACGCTACTCCATTGACGAGTGTTTGGAGATGGGTTTGACCTACAACGTGCCATTGAAGGCCAAATTGAGGCTTTCGTGCACTGATCCCGAGCACGAGGATTTCGACACAGTAATTCAAGACGTATACTTCGGCACTATTCCCTATATGACTCCCCGAGGCACCTTCGTTATCAACGGTGCGGAGCGTGTAGTGGTGTCGCAGTTGCACCGTTCACCCGGTGTATTCTTCGGTCAGAGTGTACACACCAATGGTACGAAACTCTACTCGGCCCGTATCATTCCTTTCAAGGGTTCGTGGATTGAGTTCGCCACCGACATCAACAATGTGATGTATGCCTACATCGACCGTAAGAAGAAGTTGCCCGTAACCACATTGTTGCGTGCAATAGGCTTTGAGGCCGACAAGGAGATTTTGGAGATCTTCGATTTGGCCGACGAGGTGAAGGTAAACCGCACCAACTTGAAGAAGAATATTGGTCGTAAATTGGCCGCACGTATTCTTTCGACTTGGGTGGAGGACTTCGTAGACGAGGATACCGGTGAGGTGGTATCTATCGAGCGTAATGACGTAATCATTGACCGTGAGACCGAACTCGCAGAGGAGCACATTGAGGATATCCTCGAAAGCGGTGCAAAGACCATTCTGTTGCACAAGGACAATCCTTCGGGCGTTGATTACTCGATTATTTATAACACTTTGCAGAAAGACCCCTGCAACTCCGAGAAGGAGGCAGTTGTGTACATCTACCGACAGTTGCGTAACTCGGAGCCACCAGATGAAGCAACCGCAAGGGATGTCATCGACAAGCTCTTTTTCAGCGACAAACGCTATGACCTGGGTGATGTAGGTCGTTTCTGTATCAACAAGAAACTCGGTTTGGAGATTAGCCCTGAGGTTAGGGTGCTGACCAAAGAGGACATGATTGCCATCATCCGTTACCTCATCGAGCTGATTAACTCGAAGACCGACGTTGACGATATCGACCACTTGTCCAACAGGCGTGTAAGGACCGTAGGCGAGCAGTTGAGCAACCAATTCTCGGTAGGCTTTATTCGTATGGCCCGCACCATCAGGGAGAGGATGAATGTGAGGGACAATGAGGTGTTTACCCCCATTGACCTGATTAACGCCAAGACTTTGTCGAGCGTAATCAACAGCTTCTTCGGTACCAACCAGCTGTCGCAGTTTATGGACCAGACCAACCCTCTGGCTGAGATGACTCACAAACGTCGTTTGTCGGCTCTGGGTCCTGGCGGTTTGAGCCGTGATAGGGCAGGTTTCGAGGTTCGTGACGTACACTACACCCACTATGGCCGTTTGTGCCCCATTGAGACTCCTGAGGGTCCTAACATTGGTCTGATTTCGTCGTTGTGCGTTTACGCCAAAATCAGTTCGATGGGCTTCATCGAGACTCCCTACCGTAAGGTAGTTGATGGCAAGGTGGATTTGGACGACAGCCACATCCAATATTATAGTGCCGAGGAGGAGGGCAACCTCAATATTGCCCAGGCATCGGCACCCGTGGATGAGGAGGGTAACTTCCTCAATCCCAACCGTATTAAGGCTCGTAACGAGGCAGACTTCCCTGTGATTACCGCAAAACAGGTTGACCTCGTGGACGTAGCTCCTAACCAGGTTGCTTCGATTGCAGCAAGTTTGATTCCCTTCTTGGAGCACGATGACGCAAACCGTGCGCTGATGGGCTCGAACATGATGCGTCAGGCAGTACCTCTGATTAACCCTGAGGCTCCTATTGTTGGTACCGGTTTGGAGGGCGCAATGATTAGCGACAGCCGCGTTCAGGTGGTAGCCGAGGGCGATGGTGAGGTTGTATTTGCCGATGCAAGCCAGATTCAGGTTAAATATGATCGCACCGAGGACGAGATTTTGGTAAGCTTCGATCCTGAGATTACAACCTACAAGTTGCCTCGCTATCGTAAGACCAACCAGAATATGTCCATCACCCTGCGTCCTATCGTTAAGATTGGCGACAAGGTAACCAAGGGCCAGATTTTGACCGAGGGTTATTCGACCCAGAACGGCGAGTTGGCACTCGGTAGGAACTTGAAGGTAGCGTTCATGCCTTGGAAGGGTTACAACTTTGAGGATGCAATCGTTATCTCGGAGAGGTTGCTCAGGGAGGACTTGTTCACTTCGGTACACGTTGACGAGTACATTATGGAGGTTCGCGAGACCAAACGTGGTGTTGAGGAGCTGACTTCGGATATTCCCAATGTGAGCGAGGATGCAACCAAAGACCTCGACGAGAGGGGTATCATCCGCATTGGTGCCAATGTGAAGCCCGGTGATATTATGATTGGTAAGATTACCCCCAAAGGCGAGAGCGATCCCAGTCCCGAGGAGAAACTCCTTCGTGCTATCTTCGGTGACAAGGCTGGCGATGTGAAGGATGCTTCGTTGAAGGCACAGCCCTCGTTGTTCGGTACGGTAATCGACCGCAAGCTCTTCTCGCGTAACGTGAAGGATGGCAAACGTAGCAAAGCAGAGGAGAAGAATAAACTCGCCGATGTGGATGCTAAATTTGCAGCCGAGGTTGCAGCCTTGAAGAGCGTGTTGGTTGGTAAGTTGTACGCTCTGCTCAAAGACCAGACCTGTCTGGGCGTGAAGGACTACTTCGGTGCAGAGTTGTATGCCGCAGGTACGAAATTCACCAAGAAGATGCTCGAAGAGATCGACTACCTGAACCTCGGTTCGGAGAAGTGGGTTGAGGACGAGAGGGTGGCTCGTTTGACTGCAATAGCAATTAACAACTATACCATTAAATATAAAGAGGCAGACGCAAGGGTTAAGCGTGAGAAGTATAACATTACCAATGGTGATGAGCTTCCCAATGGTGTAATCCAGTTGGCTAAGGTTTACTTGGCTAAGAAGCGTAAACTCAAAGTGGGTGATAAGATGGCAGGTCGCCACGGTAACAAGGGTATCGTAGCCAAGGTTGTTCGTGACGAGGATATGCCATTCTTGGAGGACGGTTCGATTGTGGACATCGTTCTGAACCCTCTGGGTGTGCCTTCGCGTATGAACTTGGGTCAGATTTACGAGACCGTACTCGGTTGGGCCGGTAAGGAGTTGGGCTTGAAGTTCGCTACTCCTATCTTTGACGGTGCTACATTGGACCAGATTAACGAGTACACCGCCAAAGCAGGTGTTCCCGTGAATGGTTGCTGCCACTTGAGGGATGGTGGTACCGGTGAGAGGTTCGACCAGCCTGCAACTGTGGGTGTAATCTATATGCTGAAACTTGGTCACATGATTGACGATAAGATGCACGCACGTTCCATCGGTCCCTACTCGCTCATTACCCAGCAGCCTCTGGGTGGTAAGGCCCAGTTTGGTGGTCAGAGGTTTGGTGAGATGGAGGTATGGGCACTTGAAGGCTTCGGTGCAGCCAACATCTTGCAGGAGATTCTGACAATCAAGTCGGATGACGTTATGGGCCGTGCGAAAGCATACGAGGCCATCGTTAAGGGCGATAACCTGCCAACCCCCGGTATTCCCGAGTCGTTGAACGTGCTGTTGCACGAGTTGCGCGGTTTGGCTCTCAGTGTTAAACTTTCTTAATTGTGATTAGAGAGAATATGGCATACGGTAAAGAGAATAAAACCAATAGTACCAATTTCAGCAAAATCTCCATTGGCCTTGCCTCGCCTGAGGAGATTCTCGAACAGTCGAGTGGCGAGGTGCTGAAACCGGAGACAATCAACTATCGTACCTACAAACCTGAGAGGGACGGTCTGTTCTGCGAGCGTATCTTTGGTCCCGTGAAGGACTATGAGTGCCACTGCGGTAAGTATAAGAGGATTCGTTACAAGGGTATCGTCTGCGACCGATGCGGCGTGGAGGTTACGGAGAAGAAGGTGCGCCGTGAGCGTATGGGCCACATCCAGCTGGTTGTGCCTGTGGTTCACATCTGGTACCTTCGTTCGCTGCCCTCGAAGATTAGCTACCTGCTGGGTATCCCCACCAAGAAACTCGATGCAGTTATCTACTATGAGCGCTACATCGTAATTCAGGCAGGTGCAGCGGCAGCAGCTGGTGTAAACAACCTTGACCTGTTGGCAGAGAGGGAGTATCTGGACATTTTGGCTGCACTGCCTAAGGGCAACCAGCAGTTGGACGACAGCGATCCCGACAAGTTCATCGCACAGATAGGTGCCGAGGCAGTGTTGACTCTGTTGCAGGGCTTGGACCTCGACAGCTTGTCCTACTCGCTCCGCCACAAAGCCTCGACCGAGACTTCGCAGCAGCGTAAGACCGAGGCATTGAAGAGGTTGAACGTTATTGAGGCATTCAGGGAGTCGAGGGAGATTAACAAACCCGAGTGGATGGTGTTGAAGGTTATCCCCGTAACACCCCCCGAGTTGCGTCCATTGGTACCTCTGGATGGTGGTAGGTTTGCTACTTCGGATTTGAATGACCTCTATCGTAGGGTTATCATCCGTAACAACCGCTTGAAGAGGCTTATCGAGATTAAGGCTCCCGAGGTTATCTTGCGTAACGAGAAGCGTATGTTGCAGGAGGCCGTTGACAGCCTCTTCGACAACTCGCGTAAGACCAGCGCAGTTAAGACCGAGAGCAATAGGCCTTTGAAGTCGCTCAGCGATAGCCTTAAAGGTAAACAGGGTAGGTTCCGTCAGAACTTGCTCGGTAAACGTGTTGACTACTCGGCTCGTTCGGTTATCGTTGTAGGCCCCGAGTTGAAGATGCACGAGATGGGTATTCCAAAGGATATGGCGGCAGAGTTGTACAAACCGTTCATCATCCGCAAACTCATCGAGAGGGGTATCGTTAAGACCGTTAAGTCGGCAAAGAAGATTATTGACAGGAAGGATCCTGTGATTTGGGATATTTTGGAGAACGTAATCAAAGGTCACCCTGTGCTGATGAACCGTGCTCCTACCCTTCACCGTCTGGGTATTCAGGCATTCCAGCCCAAGCTTATCGAGGGTAAGGCAATGCAGTTGCACCCACTGGCTTGTACCGCATTCAACGCGGACTTCGACTGTGACCAGATGGCAGTTCACTTGCCCCTTGGCAACGCTGCAATCTTGGAGGCACAGCTCTTGATGCTCGGTTCGCACAACATTTTGAACCCCGCCAACGGTGCGCCTATTACCGTTCCTTCGCAGGACATGGTACTTGGTCTGTACTACATCACCAAGATTCACGGCACCGAGGAGCGTCCCGAGAGGGAGAAAGCAATCTACCGCAAGGAGCTCATCGAGAAGGGCGAGAAGATCAACCGTTGGGATGACCTCCAAAATGGTGACATTCGTCCTAAGGATGGTGTTAAGGCAGCCTTTACGTTCTATGGCGCAGAGGAGGCAATCATCGCCTACAACGAGGGTAAGGTTGACTTGCACACCCTTGTAAACGTGAAGATAAACACCGTAGATGAGGATGGCAACGAGGTGACCAAAGTGTTACCCACTTCGGTTGGTCGTGTGCTGTTCAACCAGGTAGTTCCCAAGGAGGTTGGTTATATCAACTTGCTGTTGAAGAAGAACACTTTGAGGGATATCATTGGTGTTGTTATGAAGAAGTCGGGTGCCGACAAGGCTGCCGCATTCTTGGATGACATCAAGGCAATGGGTTATAGGATGGCATTCCAGGGTGGTTTGTCGTTCAACTTGGGCGCTGTGATTATCCCCGAGGAGAAGAAGACTCTGGTAGAGCACGGTAACCAGCAGGTTGCCCAGTTCTTGGAGCAGTACAATATGGGTCTTATCACCAACAACGAGCGTTATAATAAGGTTATTGACGTGTGGACCAACGTGAACAACAAGGTTACCGCAGCCGTTTATAACCACCTGAAAGCAGACCAAGACGGTTTCAACCCCGTGTTTATGATGCTTGATTCGGGAGCTCGTGGTAGTAGGGAGCAGATTCGTCAGTTGGGCGGTATGCGTGGTCTGATGGCTAAACCCCAGAAATCTGGTGCAGAGGGCGGTCAGACTATCGAGAACCCCATCTTGTCGAACTTTAAGGAGGGCCTTTCGGTGTTGGAGTACTTTATCTCTACCCACGGTGCTCGTAAAGGTTTGGCGGATACCGCACTTAAAACTGCGGATGCAGGTTATCTGACCCGTCGTCTGGTTGACGTTGCAAATGACGTGATTATCAACGAGGAGGATTGCGGTACCTTGCGTGGTCTGACTGCTACGGCAGTTAAGCGTAACGACGCTGTTATCCAGAGCCTCTACGATAGGATTTTGGGCCGTACGGCTGTTGAGGATGTTGTTCACCCCTTGACCGGCGAGATTATCGTTAAGGCAGGCGAGGAGATCAATGAGGATGCAGCCGCAGCAATCGAGAAATCGCCCATCGAGAAGGTTGAGATTCGCTCGGTACTCACTTGCGAGGCACGCCACGGTGTGTGTGCGAAGTGCTATGGTAGGAACCTTGCAACCGGTAGGCCCGTACAGAAGGGTGAGGTTGTGGGCGTTATTGCAGCACAGTCCATCGGTGAGCCCGGTACTCAGCTGACTCTGCGTACATTCCACGTCGGTGGTGTTGCAAGTGGCTCGTCGATTGACAACCGCTTGGTAGCCAAATACGAGGGTGTGATTGAGATTGACGATTTGAGGACCATCAAGACCAAAGACCGCGATGGTAATGCCAAGAACTTGGTAGTGAGCCGTCTGGCCGAGTTGCGTATTGTGAGCAAGGAGACCGGTAGCGTGCTGTTTACCTACAACTTGGCATACGGTTCGACTCTCTACAAACTCGCAGGCGAGAGTGTTCAGAAGGGCGACATCATCTGTGAGTGGGATCCCTTCAACGCAGTTATCATCTCGGAGTTTGATGGTAAGGTTGCATTCGACAATGTTGTTGAGGGCGTAACCTACCGTGATGAGTACGACGAGCAGACCGGTCTGAGGGAGAAGGTTATTATCGAGTCGCGTGATAAGACCAAGAACCCCATCATTAAGATTGTAGATAAGGACGGCGTTGAGCAGAAGCAGTACAACTTGCCTGTTGGTGCTCACATCGTAGTTAAGGAGAATGCCAAGATTAAGGCTGGTGAGATTCTGATTAAGATTCCTCGCTCGTTTGGTAAGGCAGGCGATATTACCGGTGGTCTTCCCCGTGTTACCGAGTTGTTTGAGGCTCGCAATCCGTCGAACCCCGCAATCGTAGCAGAGATTGACGGTGAGGTAACCTTTGGTAAAATCAAACGTGGTAACAGGGAGATTGTCATCACTTCGCGTGATGGTCAGGAGAGGAAATACCTCGTACCCCTGAGCCGCCAGATTTTGGTACAGGAGAACGACTATGTGAGGGCAGGTATGCCTCTGTCGGATGGCGCTATCACCCCCAGCGATATCCTTTCGATTCTTGGTCCTACCAAGGTTCAGGAGTACATCGTGAACGAGGTACAGGAGGTATATCGTGGTCAGGGTGTTAAGATTAACGATAAGCACTTTGAGGTTATCGTTCGCCAGATGATGAACAAGGTTCAGATTGACGATCCGGGTGACACTCGCTTCTTGCAGGAGCAGATTGTGGACAAGTGGGAGTTTATGGAGGTTAACGACTCCTTGTATGACAAGGTTGTTGTTACCGATGCCGGCGACTCACAGACTGTTCAGGCAGGTCAGATTATCTCGGTACGCCAGTTGAGGGATGAGAATTCTTCGTTGAAGCGTAAGGATTTGAAGACCGTGACCGTGAGGGAGATTGTTCCCGCCACCAGCCGTCAGGTATTGCAGGGTATCACTCGTGCAGCATTGCAGACCAGCTCGTTTATGTCGGCTGCATCGTTCCAGGAGACCACCAAGGTGCTCAACGAGGCTGCCATCTTCGGTAAGGTTGACCCTCTGGCCAACTTGAAGGAGAATGTAATTTGCGGCCACTTGATTCCTGCCGGTACAGGTGTTCGTGATTGGCAGAACGTAACCGTTGGTGCAAAGGTTGACTATGAGCGTATTGCTCCCGAGGTAGAGTAATCATCTCGATACTAAATAGAAAGAGAGAGCCGCAGTAGTGCGGCTCTCTCTTTTTTGAGGGTAGGGGAATGATATGTGCATTAGTTAGTCTTTTTCCTATCCCTGCGGATGTGGCAATTAATGATGGCTATTCCAAATAAAACGACAAGCACCACTGTGGTGCTTGTCGTTTTATTTGTTCAAAGAAGTGATAGTTTATCGGAGGTTTTTCAGCCACTCTTCAACATGGTGTCGAGCCCAGAAGTAGTAGAGGATAAGACCAAGCCAACTTGTAGCCAAGAGAACGACTGCAAGGATTATCTTCCAAGCAAGGTCGATATTTTTCTTAAATACGTCCAATACACACCAAATGGTGCAGATAAGACCGACGATGTAAATAATAAATCCCATAGTGTTAGTTTTTAGTAGTTTGTATTCAAAAGTGTCTTTGTAATTTGCGAAATCGGATGTAAGTGGGCTCTATCCGTAGCCACTTGCCTTACTACTCCTTGCGGATGATTTTGGCACCGAGTGCGTTGAGGCGGCCTTCGATATTCTGATAGCCTCGGTCAATCTGCTCTACGTTTTGGATAATGCTCTTACCATCAGCGTTGAGTGCGGCAATCAACAGCGCAACACCAGCACGAATGTCGGGCGAAGCCATAGTGGTTGGACGCAGACGACGAGTGTGGTTGTGGCCGATGACGGTGGCTCGGTGGGGGTCGCAGAGGATGATTTGTGCACCCATATCTATCAACTTATCCACAAAGAAGAGCCTACTTTCGAACATCTTTTGGTGGATGAGCACGGAACCTTTGGCCTGTGTGGCCACCACCAAAAATACACTCAATAGGTCGGGAGTGAGGCCTGGCCAAGGAGCATCGGCAATGGTCATAATGGAGCCGTCCATAAAACTCTCAATCTCGTAGTGCTCCTGACGAGGGATGTAGATGTCGTCGCCCCTCTGCTCGAAGCGGATACCCATACGCTCAAACTGAGCAGGGATGATGCCGAGGTTTTCAAACGACACATTCTTTATTGTCAACTCCGACTGTGTCATTGCGGCCATACCGATAAAACTACCCACCTCAATCATATCGGGCAGCATTGTGTGCTCTGTGCCTCCCAACTGCTTCACACCCTCGATGCGCAGAAGATTGGAAGCGATACCCTCAATCTTGGCGCCCATACGGCACAACATCTTGCATAGCTGCTGGATATAGGGCTCACAGGCAGCGTTATATATGGTGGTAACGCCCTCGGCCAACACGGCAGCCATAATGATGTTGGCGGTGCCCGTAACCGAGGCCTCGTCGAGGAGCATATATGTACCCTTCAATTTGCGAGCGTCCACCTCAAAGAAGTCGCCTGCGGGATCAACATTGATGGTTGCACCGAGTTTTTGGAAGCCAATGAAGTGTGTGTCGAGCCTGCGGCGACCAATCTTGTCGCCACCCGGTTTGGGTAGATAGGCAAGTCCAAAGCGCGCCAACAGCGGGCCGATGACCATCACCGAGCCACGCAACTTGCTACCTCTCACACGGTAGTCCTCCGTTTTGAGGTATCCGAGGTCAATGTTGGCAGCACGGAACGACCACTCTCCCTCGCCCAAGTGCTCCACCTCCACTCCTAGATTACGCAACAGGTCAATCAGTCGCAATACATCCACAATCTCCGGCACATTGTGCAGGGTTACCTTCTGGTCGGTAAGTAGGGTTGCGCATATTATTTGGAGTGCTTCGTTTTTAGCACCCTGGGGTGTGATTTCGCCACTTAGCTGGCGGCCTCCGTAGACTTCAAAAATTGCCATTTCTATTGCGGGGTTAGGTGTTCGACAACGTAAAGATAGTTAAAAGTTCGATGCGGCGTGTTTGTGTGACACTAATTTTGTTATGTGTGGTTGTGACGTTCTGCTTATTTATCTCCCTCGCCAAAGAAGTTTGCCCTTGCCAACACTCTGTTGCGACGGGGTAGAATCAAGCATTCCAAGAGTAGTAGGGCCAAAGCGATGGCCAATGGTATGTAGTAGAGTTCGTTGTACTCGTCAAATACCTCGGTGGCGAACTTGGACTTCTCGGTACGGTTGATGAGCGACACAATCTCTTCGAGTCCCACATTTGCGGAGGTGGCTCTGATGTAGGCACCTCCGGTGGCTACAGCAATCTTTTGAAGAACCTCCTCGTCGAGTTTACTCACCACAATTTCGCCTTTCTCGTCCCTCACAAAGTCCTCTCCTATGGTGATAGGTGCACCCTCTGGGGTGCCGATACCAATGGTATATATCTTCACACCCTGCGTTGCGGCCCTTTCGGCTGCGGCGAGAGCATCATCTTCGTGGTTTTCGCCGTCGGTAACGAGCACCAGCACCCTGCTACTCTCGCTCTGCGAGGAGAAAGAGCGTGTGGCAAGCTCTATGGCAGCACCAATGGCTGTACCCTGACGAGTTACCTGCGAGGGCGAAATCTGCCTGACGAAGTTCTGGGCTGTGAGATAGTCGGACGTGATTGGCAACTGCACATAGGCATCGCCTGCAAATACAATCACACCGATGCGGTCCTCCGACAATCCCTCGATAACTCTGCTTACAGCATACTTGGTACGCTCCAAACGGTTGGGCGTGAAGTCGCTTGCCAACATCGAGTTGCTCACATCCACGGCGACCATTATCTCCACACCCTCGCGCTCCACTTCACGCAGTTTGGAGCCCATTTGTGGCCTTGCAATGGCCACTACGAGGGCGGAGAGGGCTAATGCCCACACCCAAAATTTCCAACGCCACTTGGCTATGGAACTCTCTGGCGAGAGTCGTTTGAGGGCCTTGTGGGTGGCAAACCTTTTGGCTCTGCGCCTACGCTCGGCCAGACTCCACTCCATCACTACTGCCAACACCGGTACAAGGAGCAATAGCCAGAGGTATTCTATGTGTTCAAATCGAAACATCTTTTCTTCTTTGTCTAACGTCTAACGTCTAATGTCCAACGTCTAACGTCCAATGTCTAATGTGTTTTGGTAAACTTCCACTCTTATTCGCTCTTTCTGCACGGGTATTATTTTTAATACCCGTGAAAAGGATAGGGTCGTGAATATATTTACTAATTACTAATTAACTTATGGTGTTCAGCCAAAGCCTCCTTGTGAGGAACTCCACCACCAACACCGCCAATGCCCACAGCAGATAGTCCACAAAGTGCTCCGTGTAGCGCACATACTCATCTGTCTCTATGCGGCTCTTTTCGAGGGTGTTGATTTTGGCATAAATCTCCCTGAGGGTGGTTTTGCTCGTTGCACGGAAGTATTCGCCACCTGTCTTGGCGGCAATGTCGGTGAGCACCTGCTCGTCAATATCCACTTTCATCTGCTGGTAGCGCATATTGCCCCACGCATCGTAGTAGGGGTAGGGTGCATAGCCCCTCTTTCCCACACCGATAGTGTAGACCCTAATGCCACACTCGGCAGCAATCTCGGCAGCCGATAGGGGAGCAACCTGACCTGCGTTGTTCACACCATCCGTAAGCAGGATTACCACCTTGCTCTTGGCCGACGAGTCTTTCAGTCGGTTGATGGCCGTAGCGAGGCCCATACCTATTGCCGTGCCATCCTCAATCACATCTGGGTTGAACTTGATTTGCGAGAGGAGTGTTTGGAGGGTGGCTTGGTCGGTAGTGAGTGGCGATTGTGTGTAACTCTCGCCGGCAAATACCACAAGGCCGATGCGGTCGCCTCGGCGGTCGGCGATGAACTTGGCGGCCACATCCTTGGAGGCCGTGAGTCGGTCCGGCTCAAAGTCGGCAGCCAACATAGAGCCCGACACGTCGAGTGCCAACACAATGTCGATACCCTCCACTGTGGTTTTGCTCAACTGCTCCGCACTGCGAGGCCGAGCAAATGCCACGGCAAACAACACGATGGCCACACAACGCAACACTATGGGTAGGTGGCGTAGGTAGTAGCGCACGGTGCGTGGTGCTGTGGTGAGCGAGGCTGTGGTCGTAGCCTTCACTGCGGCTCCGCCCTGTCGGCACAACCAGATGTAGTGCCCCACAACGGGCAACACAAGTGCTGCAAGCCACAGCATATTTGGATTTGCAAACGTCATATTTCTTTTTGTCTAACGTCTAACGTCAATCGTCTAACGTCAAATTATTGGTTACTGTCTATTTTCCTTCCGACCTTATCCTCCGCATTGCCAATTCTTCTGACTCTATCCTTTACATTACCAATTTTTGCCGGAACGGGCAACGCCAACCACCTTCTCGGCATCCACCTTCTCACGGGTTTTGTCCTCGGCAGCCTGCACAGCATTCAACACCTGCTCATTCTCCTTGCTCGGGCCAACTTGGGATTGCGGTTGTTGGTCGGCACCCTCGCTTGGCTTGGGCTTGTCCCCTTCGGGCTGTTCGGGTTGCTGTTGCTGCTGGTCGTCCTGACCTTGTTGTTGGTCGTTGTTGTCCTGCTGCTGGTTTTGCTGTTGGTTGTTATTGCCCTGCTGTTGCTGGTCGTTTTGTTGGTCTTTGTTATCTTGGTTTTGTTGGTTGTCCTGATTCTGCTCCTGCTGCTCCTTCATTGCTTTGGTGTAGGCATAGTTGAACTTGGCCTCCAAATCGGAAGGGTTGAGTTTGAGCGACTCCTTGTAGGACTCCAAAGCCTCGTCGAGTTTTTGCTGTTGGAATTGTGCGTTGCCGAGGTTGTAGTAGGCTGCGGCCTTCTGCTCGTTGTTCACACCCTCCTTGCGTTCTGCCACCCTACGGAACTGCTCCTCGGCGGCTGCAAAGTTGCCTGTGGCATAGTGCGCATCGCCCAAGTTGAAGGCGCCCTCCACCGAAAGACTATCCTTCTGCAAGGCCCTACGATAGGCCTTTTCTGCATCGGCAAAACGCTGGCTTTCGTAGTGTCCGTTACCCTCCCTGACGTGCCTCCTTTCGGGGAACTTCTGGGCATAGGCCGAGGCCGAAAGTGCAACTCCCGCCACCGTCAGCACCACATATTTCCACACACTACTCTTCATAACCACCTTCCTCCTTTCTCTCCTCAATGTCGGCCACCACAACTACCTCCGGAGCCTCCGTGGGTTGTGTGGAGGGCGTTCCCTCTGCGGATTGTTCTTTGGTCTCTTCCACAAAATAGTATATGGTGTAGTATGCCGCCTCGTTGCTCTCGGCATCGGGGGTGTGCTTGGCGAACTTCACAAGGTCGCTCTCGGCGAGCAATCCGCTCAACTCCTTCACCTGCTTGGGAGAGAGCTCCAACTCTTTGAGCGAGGCCATAATCTCGTCGGAGGTCATCTCCATTGCCCCCACACCATAGCGACCTTCGAGGTACTCGCGCAAAATCTCGGAGAGCCTCGACCAATAGGCCTTGTGTTTGCCGTTCTGCCACATCTTCTGGTGGGAGAGTATTTCGAGGTTGCGGATAGCCACAATGTGCGGAGCCTCTTTGGGGGCCTCCTCTTCTTGAACTTTGCCTTTGGCCTTGCGTGTGCGGGTGACGATGAGGTAGATTGCCGAAGCTAACACCGCCAAAGCCAACACACCGAGGCCGACGTAGCCTGCAAACTCCTCCACCACAAGAGGTGTTTTGAGGGGTTGCTTGATGTCGTAGATTGTCTTTTGGGCCGTATCTACGGGCATAATATCCACCTTTACCCTCAAAGCGTGGCCCACCCAAGCGGTGTCAATTTTCACACCGTCCGAGTAGAGTACACCCAACGAATCGAGGTGATAGTCGGCAGGCTCAAACGAGGTGAGCCTATAACTCTTCCTCAGGGCCCACACACCCTCCTTGTGGCTCACAGTGTCGGTAGCAATTTCCTCCAAAAGTTCGATGTGCCCGCCTGCAAACTCCTCCGTGATGGTGGGGAAGGCAACCTCGCATCCATCCTCGGCCTCCACGTCGATGTTGAGGTGGAAGTGGTCGCCAATGAGCACCTCGCTCGGCTCGAAGCCCGCGCCCACAACCCTCACAGGCTCTTGCGCATATACTCCTGTGTTCACAATGGCAAACACACCAAGTGCACACAGCAACACCACTATTTTGTCTAAAAACTTCATCGGCGGGCAAAAAGTTTAATCAGTTGTTTAACATAGTCCTCCTCGGTGGATATGTCGGTGTGGTCCACCCTTGCTTTGTCCATCAGCGAGTTCACCCTCTGGCGGTCCTCGCTCCAAGCACTTGCATAGTGGTTGCGTACCTCGGCAGAGGAGGTGTCCACCCACACCTTGCGGCCACTCTCGGCATCCACCATCTCAACCAATCCCACGTCGGGCAACTCGGCATCCCTCTTGTCGAACACCCTCACGGCCACAATGTCGTGCTTGCCCGAAGCTATTTTAAGGCTCTTTTCGAGCGAAGCCCACTCCTCGGCTGTTGCACCCTCGTTGCAGAAGTCGCTCAGCAGGAATGTGGTGCAACGCTTTTTGAGCGCTCCGGTGAGGTATTTCAACGGCACCTCCAAAGAGGTGGCCTTGCTTTCGGGCTCATAGTCGAGCAGTGTGCGGATGATTTGGAGGATGTGGCTGCGCCCTTTCTTGGGAGGAATAAACTTTTCTATTCGGTCGCTGAATAACAGGCATCCCACCTTGTCGTTGTTCTGCGCAGCGGAGAAGGCCAACACGGCAGCAATCTCGGTCATAACCTCACGCTTCTCCTTGTCGGCCGAGCCAAACTCTCCCGAGCCACTCACGTCCACCACCAACATCATTGTCAACTCACGCTCCTCTTCATAGACCTTGATGTGTGGCTTGTGGGTGCGTGCGGTTACGTTCCAATCGATGTCCCTCACGTCGTCGCCCACACGGTACTCCCTCACCTCGCTGAATGCCACACCACGTCCACGGAAAGCACTATGGTAGTGTCCGGCGAAGATATCGTTGGAGAGTCCTCGGGTTTTTATCTCAATCCGGCGGACTTGTTTGAGTATGTCAGAAGTATCTTTCAAATTGAAAATTGAAAGTTGAAAATTGAAAATTGTGGTACGCCTGCGGCGTGGTTTTTTTGTTCCCCACCCAACCCCTTGCACTCACCTCACGATATACACTCGCAAGGGAGTGGGTGATTGCTGCGTTACACCTTAACTTTGAATTGTCCTTGGACTATGGCACCTCTACTGCGTTGAGGATGTCGGTGATGATGTCCTCGGTGGTTACGCTCTCGGCCTCGGCCTCATACGACAAGCCGATGCGGTGGCGCAACACGTCGTGGCACATAGCCCTCACATCTTCGGGGATAACATAGCCTCTGTGTTTGATGAAAGCATAGGCCTTCGAAGCCTTCGCCAGAGCGATACTTGCACGGGGCGATGCTCCGTAGGAAATCATTGGTGCCAACTTGCCCAGGCCATACTCTTGTGGCTCACGGGTGGCGAAGATGATGTCTACGATATATTTCTCAATCTTCTCGTCCATATATACGTCGCTCACTACGCTCCTTGCCCTGACGATATCCTCGGGGGTTACCACCTTGTGGGGCTCGGGCAGACCTGCGCCTGCGAGGTTTAGACGTACAATATCTCTCTCCTCCTGCTTTTTGGGGTAGGAGATTTTGGCTTTGAGCATAAACCTATCCACCTGCGCCTCGGGCAGAGGATAGGTACCCTCCTGCTCGATGGGGTTCTGGGTTGCCAACACGAGGAAGGGGTCGGGCAGGCGGAAACTCTCGTCGCCAATGGTTACCTGCCTCTCCTGCATAGCCTCCAAGAGTGCGCTCTGCACCTTTGCGGGCGAGCGGTTAATCTCGTCGGCCAAGACGAAGTTGGCGAAGATGGGGCCTTTTTTCACCGTAAACTCCTCACTTTTTTGGGAGTAGATGAGGGTGCCCACGAGGTCGGCGGGCAATAGGTCGGGGGTGAACTGTATGCGGCTGAACTTGGCATCCACTGCTTTTGCGAGGGTGGTGATGGCAAGTGTTTTTGCCAAACCGGGAACGCCTTCGAGGAGGATGTGTCCGCCCGTAAGGAGGCCAATCAGCAGTGAATCAACCAGGTGCTTTTGGCCGACAATCACCTTGCCGACCTCCATACTCAACGAATCTACAAAGACGCTCTCTTTTTCGATGCGCTCGTTGAGTTCTTTGATGTTAACGAATTCGCTCATTGTCTGTATGTTGTTTTTGTTGTTGCGTGCCTATTCTACACAATAACGTAGATAAACACAAAAATAATACATTTTGGCGGAATAAAAAAGCAGAGGGACACATATAATGTGTCCAAAATGAAAGTTGACAAAACGGTGTTTTGTCTAAAATGCTCGCTCTCGACAGAGTCAGCAAGCAACCTTTGTGCAATCTTACTCGCATTTGCGAAAATTGAAAATTGAAAATTGAGCGAAGTTTCAATATATATTATTATATTTGTGCAGACATACAGCCTAATCGCCATCGAACTACCACCTTGATTTTGGAAAGGCTTTTGTACATCTCATTAGGTGAGTTGCGCTTTGCGTGTACTTACCTGCGGGGATGTAAGGGTGTGGTAGCCCTTGATGGCGTGCAGGACAAGTGCACGCTTTTTTTGTTTAACCCTAATCTATAAGACCATGAAGAAACTAATGTTGACTATTTTGATTGCGTTTATGGGTATTGTAAATGCAACCGCACAAGAGGTTGATTCATTGCAAACACAACAAAGCGATGTGGTTGTAGACAGTATGGCTATGACTAAACAAAATAAACTGCAACGAGACTTTGATTTTCTCAGTTGTAGATTTGAGGTGACCGAAGTAATGAATGCCTTGAGTAACTTTATTCAAGAGGTTAAAATTGGTTCATTAGAAATCCTAATTAGTTGTTATCATAATAGTTTTAGTTACGACCTATATAAAACGTGGAAAGATAATTTTAATGCACAAACAGAGTTGTTTGAGGGGCTCAAAGAGAAGGTTAGTTCTGTAACAGTGTCTATTTCTTTCCAGATGCTTCTCTCTGATTTTTCCAAAGAAGAAGTAGATATTTTAATGAGTGCTGTCAAAGTGTTCGCCACACAGATTGATAGTGCCGAAAGTGCCTTGAAGGTGTACGAAATAGCGCTTGATATGTATGGACGTTAGCTTGAAACTTAAAAAGGCTCGGAGTTTTGCTCCGAGCCTTTTGCGATGATTTATGTGGGAAAATTATTTAACCCTGTAAATCTTTTTGTAGCCATAAACAGCCTCGTCACCCAACTGCTCCTCGATACGAAGCAACTGGTTGTACTTGGCCATACGGTCGCTACGGCTCATCGAACCGGTCTTAATCTGGCCCGAGTTGGTAGCAACGGCAATGTCGGCAATGGTGCTATCCTCGGTCTCGCCCGAACGGTGCGAAGTAACCGAAGTGTAGCCTGCACGGTGAGCCATCTCGATAGCATCCAAAGTCTCGGTCAGGGTACCAATCTGGTTAACCTTGATGAGGATGGAGTTACCACAACCCAACTCGATACCTTTCTTCAAGAACTCTACGTTGGTTACGAAGAGGTCATCACCTACCAGCTGGCACTTGTCGCCGATAGCATCGGTCAACATCTTCCAACCATCCCAATCGTTCTCTGCCATACCGTCCTCAATCGAGTCAACGGGGTACTTCTCAACGAGGCCTTTGAGGTACTCAACCTGCTCAGCCGAGGTACGTTTTGCACCCTTCTCGCCCTCGAAGATGGTGTAGTCATAAACGCCATCTTTGTAGAACTCGCTCGATGCACAGTCCATACCAATCATAACGTCCTTACCGGGAACATAACCAGCAGCCTCGATAGCCTTCAAGATGCTCTCGATAGCGTCCTCGGTACCATCCAACACGGGAGCGAAGCCACCCTCATCACCTACTGCGGTGCTAAGGCCGCGTGCGTGAAGAACTTTTTTGAGGTTGTGGAACACCTCTGCACCCATACGGAGAGCCTCACGGAAGGTGGGGGCACCAACGGGGCGAATCATAAACTCCTGGAATGCGATGGGGGCATCCGAGTGCGAACCACCGTTGATGATGTTCATCATAGGAACGGGAAGGCTCTTTGCGTTAGCACCACCGATGTAGCGGTACAAAGGCATACCAAGCTCGGCAGCAGCAGCGTGAGCAGTTGCCAACGATACGCCAAGGATAGCGTTTGCACCCAAGTTGCTCTTGGTTGCGGTGCCATCCAACTCAATCATAGCCTTATCAACGCCCACCTGGTCGAAAATGCTCATACCAACCAATGCGGGTGCAATCTTCTCGTTTACGTTAGCAACGGCCTGCAATACGCCTTTGCCAAGGTAGCGACCTTTGTCGCCATCACGAAGCTCCAAAGCCTCGTTCTCACCGGTCGAAGCACCACTGGGAACAGCAGCACGACCTACAATACCGTTAATGGTAGTTACCTCTACCTCGATGGTGGGGTTACCCCTCGAATCAAGAATCTCTCTTGCGTGTACGCCTAAAATCTCAGACATTGTCGTAAAAGTTTTTTAATGTGTTAATATAACCTAACTGTGTTTATTATTGTATTTCATAGGGTGGGGGAGGTTGACGTGTTGTGTCCTCCTCCCCCGACTCTACCTTTTTTAGCTACGGAACTTAGCTTTAAGATACTCCCTGTTGAGGCGAGCAATGTGGTTGATGGTAATGCCTTTGGGGCACTCTGCCTGGCAAGCACCGGTGTTGGTACAGTTGCCAAAGCCCAGCTCGTCCATCTTTGCAACCATTGCTTTTGCCCTGCGAGCAGCCTCCACCTGACCCTGGGGCAGTTTGGCGAGGCTCGATACCCTTGCGGCTACGAACAACATTGCCGAGCCGTTCTTACAAGTGGCAGCGCAAGCACCGCAACCGATACAAGCGGCAGCGTCCATACTCTCCTCTGCATCGTCTTTGGCGATAGGAATAGCGTTTGCGTCGGGTACACCGCCTGTGCCTACCGACACGAAGCCACCGGCTTGGAGAATGCTCTCGTAGGCGGTGCGGTCAACAACGAGGTCTTTGATTACGGGGAATGCACGGCTCCTCCAAGGCTCGATAACGATGGTGTCGCCATCCTTGAAGTTACGCATATGCAACTGGCAGGTGGTAATCTCGGTCTCGGGACCGTGTGCGTGGCCGTTAATCCTCAACGAGCAAGCACCGCAGATACCCTCACGACAGTCGTGGTCGAAAGCTACGGGGTCGATACCCTCGTGGATAAGTTGGTTGTTGAGGATGTCGAGCATCTCCAAGAACGAACTCTCGGTCGAAACATCCTTAACTACGTATGTCTCGAATTTTCCTTTGGCTTTGGCATTTGCCTGACGCCATATTTTAAGTGTTAAATCCATTGTTTTCTCTTTCGTTTGTTTTGTTTTCTATGGTTTTAGACAACTCGTTTAGTCGGAGAGTTAGTCCTTGTAGTTACGCTGCTGCAAGTGGATGGTCTCGAAGGTGAGAGGCTCCTTGTACAACACAGGCTCCTTGTCCTCGCCCTGATACTCCCATACGGCAACGTAGGCATAGTTCTCATCATCGCGCAGTGCCTCGCCCTCGGGAGTCTGGTACTCCTCACGGAAGTGGCCACCGCAACTCTCGTTACGGTTGAGTGCGTCCCTTGCCATCAGCTCGCCCAACTCCAAGAAGTCGGCCAAGCGGAGTGCTTTCTCCAACTCGGGGTTGAGTTCGTCGGGCTTGCCTGCGAGTTTGAGGTCGCTCCAAAACTCCTTCCTCAGAGCCTGAATCTCAACGATTGCCTGCTCCAACGACTCTTTGGTACGAGCCATACCAACCTTCTCCCACATAATGCCGCAGCCGAGTTTCTTGTGCAACTCGTCGGGAGTCTGGGTACCCTTGATTGCATAGAGTTTGGCAATCTTCTCACGGATAGCGTTCTCTGCCTCCTCGAACTCGGGAGTGTTGGTGTCCACCTTGGGCGACTGAATCTCGTGCGAGAGGTAATCGCCAATGGTGTAGGGCAGCACGAAGTAACCGTCGGCCAAGCCCTGCATCAGAGCCGAAGCACCGAGGCGGTTAGCACCGTGGTCGGAGAAGTTAGCCTCACCCAGAGCATACAAACCGGGGATGGTGGTCATCAGGTTGTAGTCAACCCAAGTACCGCCCATGGTGTAGTGTACTGCGGGGTAAATCTGCATAGGCTGCTCGTAGGGGTTCACAGCGGTAATCTTCTCATACATCTGGAACAGGTTACCATACCTCTCCTTGATGGTCTGGATACCGAGGCGGTCGATGGCGGTCTTGAAGTCGAGATAGACAGCCAAGCCTGTTTCGTTCACACCGTAGCCTGCATCGCAACGCTCTTTGGCAGCCCTCGAAGCCACATCACGAGGTACAAGGTTGCCAAATGCGGGATAGCGACGCTCCAAGTAGTAGTCCCTATCCTCCTCGGCAATGTCCGAAGGAAGTTTGATACCTGCCCTCAGAGCCTCAACATCGCTCTTGTGTTTGGGAACCCAGATACGGCCATCGTTACGCAACGACTCACTCATCAGAGTCAGTTTGCTCTGCTGTGTGCCGTGTACGGGGATACAGGTGGGGTGAATCTGAGTGAAGCAGGGGTTAGCAAATGCTGCGCCCTTCTTGTATGCCTGCCAAGCTACCGAGCCATTGGAGTTCATAGCGTTGGTCGAGAGGAAGAACACGTTTCCATAGCCACCGGTAGCCATAACTACTGCGTGTGCGCCGTGGCGCTCCAACTCACCGGTTACAAGGTTACGGGCAATAACACCCCTTGCCTTGCCATCAACCAATACGATGTCCAAAATCTCGTGCCTCGAATAGCTCTTAACGGTACCTGCTGCAATCTGGCGGTTGAGGGCAGCGTAGGCACCCAACAGAAGCTGCTGACCGGTCTGGCCACGAGCGTAGAAGGTACGAGATACCTGTGCGCCACCGAACGAACGGTTAGCCAACTTGCCACCATACTCACGAGCGAAAGGTACACCCTGTGCTACGCATTGGTCAATAATAAGGTTGGAAACCTCTGCCAAACGATACACGTTGGCCTCCCTTGCACGGTAGTCGCCACCTTTGATGGTGTCGTAGAAGAGGCGGTAAACCGAGTCGTTATCGTTTTGATAGTTCTTTGCGGCGTTGATACCACCCTGTGCTGCAATCGAGTGAGCCCTACGGGGAGAGTCGCTGATGCAGAACACTTTAACGTTGTAGCCCAACTCGCCGAGTGAGGCTGCTGCTGCGCCACCACCCAGACCGGTACCGATAACGATAACGTCAAGTTTGCGTTTGTTGGCGGGGCTTACAACCTTAATGTCGCCTTTATGCTTTGTCCATTTACCCTCGATAGGGCCGGCTGGAATCTTGGAATCAAGTTTAATCATATCTGTATGCGTTTTTTTGTTTCAGATTAGAATTGGAGGATACCGAAGTTCTCCTGCAAGAAGAGTGCGATGGCGCAGAGTGCAAAGCCGCCTACGATGATGGTGGCAACAATCCACGAGATGCACTTCATACGTTTGAACCACACTTTGCTGTTCAGACCAATCGAGTGCATCATGCTCCACACACCGTGGGTGAGGTGCAACCAGATGGCAGCAAACCAAACGAGGTAGAGGGCAACATAGTACCACTTGCTGAAATAGAACCTCACGATAGCAGCACCATCGGTGGGGGCTACCATTGCAGCACCAAGTGCAACCTCGTGTGCGCCCTGCAACTCGGCATACATCATTTTGAGCCAGAAGTGCATCAGGTGGGCAATAAGACCAAAGATTACTACGAAGCCCAACACGAGCATGTTCTTGCTCGACCACTCAACACCGGGTTCGCGTTTGGTAACCGCATAGCGGATAGTACCGCGAGCCTTACGGTTCTGGATGGTCAAAACAATGGCCAAACCGAAGTGCAACAGCACCACGAGGGCCAACAACACAGTGGCGGCAACTGCATACCAGTTTGCGCCGAGGAATCCGCAAATAGCGTTGTAGGCATCATTGGAGATTACAAGTGCCAAGTTCATACACATGTGGAATGTGAGGAACAACACAAGTACACAGCCCGAGATGCTCATAAACATCTTTTTGCCGATCGAAGAGGTAAAAATACTTCCACTCATAATTTATTAGGTTAAAAAATTGTTTAGTTCTATATTGGTGCAAAGTTACTATTGTTTTTCAAATAACACAATTATTTGCTTAACTTTGTCGTTGCATTAAGGCATTTATTCCATGAAAAAAAACATTATCACATCCATTGCGTCGCTTTTTGTGGCAACTTTTGTGGCTTTTGCGCAGGCAGGGGAGCCTTTCCCAGAAATAAATGTGCCGGCAATCTACTCCGACCAAGCCTCCTATGTGGCATACTACATTGCCCACTATTGGGACCGCTACGACTTTGCCGCCTATGACAAAAAGTATTCCGAAGATACCACGGGCCAAGCCTTTGCAAACTTTGCCTACCTGTTGCAAGTGCAGTCAGGTATAGGTGTTGCTACCCCCGAGGCACAGGCGGCTGTCAAGGCAATGCTCACTCGTGCAACTGTGAGCGAGGATGCCTATTGGCACTTCCTTGATTTGTGTGAACACTATTTCTACGAGCCCAACTCGCCGATGCGAAACGATGAGTTTTTCATCCCTGCCATCAACCACGCGCTATCCTCTAAAAGTCCCATCGATGAGACCTCCAAGAGTCGCTATCGTACACTCAAAAAGACCGTTGAGCGCAATCGCCCCACCACCATAGCTACCGATTTCACCTACACAACCCAGAGTGGCGCACAGGGGCGTATGCATCAGATTAAGAGTGATATACTGCTCCTCTATTTCTACAATCCCGGGTGCTCTGATTGTCGCCGTGTGAAGGATATGTTGGTGGCTTCAGAGGCTGTGGATGCGCTCCATAAGGCGGGCCGCTTGAAGGTGCTTGCCGTCTATCCCGACGAAGATCTCACAGAGTGGAAAAAGTACCTGCACGAGAATCCTAAGTGGTGGGTGAGTTCCTACGATAAAGGGGCGGTTGTGACGGAGCGAAATCTCTACGATTTAAAGGCTATCCCTACACTCTATTTGCTCGACAGCGACAAACGAGTGGTGCTCAAAGACCCCACTCCCGAGAATCTTCTCTCGCTGTTGGAGATGCTCTAATGGGGTTGAATGTGAAACAACAAAGGTGCGCACATCACAACTGTGCGCACCTTTATTGTTTTGGGATTATGAAATCGTGATATCACCGATGGCTTACAAATCCCTTGTTGCATTATAGGGAATTTCGATGTAGGCTTGGTCGGTAAGGCCACGGGATGTAACCTCGATGTGGTTGGTACCCTGTTGGAGCACAACCTCTTCCCACACAACCACACCCGTGGTGTTCTCCTGACCCCCCATAAACTTACCATTGACAATGAGTTCCACGTCAGGAAGATTGGTGTAGACCTTTATGCTCTGCTTGGGCTCCCTACGTCGACTCCACCTCTTTTCGGCCAGATGTAGGAATTCGTCATCTTCGTTCCAAATAGCCTTATATAGATAGAATGCATCCTTGCGTACTTGTCGGTTGAACGACACAACACCCATATCGCTAACGCCTCCGGATGTGCGAGAGGTCCCCTTTGCAACATAGTCAAAGAGGGTGTCCACGAACAATCCCCAGAAGAGTCCGTCCTCTTTCAAAGCATCGATGTAGGTTTCGTGGAAGTGAGTTTGCCACCTTTCGGGGTGCCAAGTGCTTGTTGTGAGCGGTTTTTCCAGCACATCGCTTTGGTGGAAAATGCTACCACCACACTTGTAGCTCACACCACTACGCAGTGCCCTCCATTCGGGATTGGCGTGGAGCTGGTCCTGCCATACGGTGATATCCGAGGGTAGCCCTTCGCCCCAGCCGTAGGAGTGGCTCCACACGATGAGGTCTGTGATGAAGTTTATCTCTCCGTCCTGATTGCTCCAACCACTTGTAAAACGCTTGGGGTCCAGACGCTTGGCAAGCGAGTGTAGTTCCCTCACATAGCCCACGGGATTCTCACCGCGCAGTTCGAGTTCCGAGAAGAGGTTCCACACGATTACCGAGGGGTGGTTGTAGTGTTGGTAAATCATCTCCGATAGTTGTTGCTTGCCGTTTTCCTTGAAAGCCTCAGTGTTAAAAAAGCCCTTGCCGTTGAGTGTCATTGAGCCAATAAACGGGAGGTCGTTAATAACAAGCAGGCCCATACGGTCGCAGATGGAGTAGAAAGATGGGTGGTGCGAGCCGCCAACCACTCGGATGGCGTTGGCTCCCATCTCCATAGCGATGGTTATATCCTCCAACACCTCCTGTTCGCTCACAGCCGTACCGCTCAAAGGGCGGTCCCTGTGGAGCAATACGCCACGAATTGGGTATGGGGTTCCGTTAAGGGAGAAGCCATTGTTGCCAACCTCAAAGTAGCGAAAACCACTGCTTATTGTTACAACGTCTTTGGTGGCACCAGCAACCGTGAGGGATACCTCAAACTTATACAGCGAGGGAGATGTCTTACCACTCCACAGCTCCGGTTTCTCGATTTCGAATGGAATGAATGTTCCTGTGGTGCCATTGATTGTGCGCACCCTCTGCACCGAGGAGAGCACCTCTTCTCCTGTTGGCGAGAGCACCTTCAACTGTACCATTGCGCTCACCACAGCATCGCTACACACCTTCACCTCTATTTCTCCTTCGGCTTTTTCGGCCGACACCTTTTTGGTGTGAAGTAACACACCTTGTGAGCCGTAGTGGGTGAGTGCGATATGTGTGGGTTCCTGTACGATGATTTCTGCTTCGCGGTAGAGTCCACCATATTCTATTTGGTTTCCTGCCGTGGGCATCACATCAAGGTCTTTGGCATTATCCACTACCACCCACACCAAGTCGCGACCATTGTAGTTCAAGTAGTTGCCAATCTCAAATGTGAAAGCCTCGCCACCGCCTTTGTGACGACCAACATAGCGACCATTGATAAGTAGGTCGGCAACAAGGTTGGCTCCTCCGAAACGGATAAACACCCTTTTGTCTTTCCATTCGGGTTTGGCGTCAATGTAGCGCATATAGTTGCCATTGCCACGAAAATAGTCGGTACGACCACTCAATGCGTCAAGATTCCATTGGTGTGGAAGGTTGACAAGTTGCGACTGATTTTCGCTGTGGGTGAAGAATTTCCAGTCGCGCGATATGTTATAACTCTCTCGTGCCGAGGCAGAAAGGTGTGTCCCCAAAGCCACTGCTAACACAAGCAAGAGGTTGTAAATCAAGCGTTTCATTGTCTGTTTGTGGAATATGATTTGCACAAAGGTAAAAAAATACCTACATTTCGGAAAATTTTACCGCAGGAAATAAATAGTACTACCATATTTATATATGAATATTCTGGACATAATTTTGGCCATCGTGTTGGCTTTTGGCGCTGTACAGGGATTCCGTAAGGGCATCATTGCCCAGCTTTGCGGCATTGTCGGTGTCTTGCTTGGTGCGTGGCTTGCATTCAAATTCGGAGCCAAACTCGGCGATTGGATAGGTGTGGAGCTCAATGAGGTGGTTGCCTATGTAATCGTATTTCTTGTGGCAGTACTTGTGGCAGGCCTGATGGGTAGGATTGCTGCGGCAGTATTGAAGGCCACGGGGCTTGGAATCATCAATCGTTTAGGTGGCTTGGCCCTCTCGGTTGTTGAGTATGCGCTGATTTTGTCCCTCTTGCTCGGACTCTTTGAGCGCATCAATGTGGCAACGGGCTGGGTGGAGCCGAAGGTGTTGGAAGAGTCGGTTATTGCCGGTCCGGTACAAGAAATTTCCGACTTTGTATTCCCCTATCTTTTGGAGGTTAAGGATGCCATTGTGGAGAGCGACGTTTTCAGAACACCAAACAATGGTGAGGCAGACTCCGACATTGCGGCAGACTCCGACATTGCGGCAGACTCCGACATTGCGGCAGACTCCCTAACCACCTCAAAACAAATATAGTATGAAAAGAGTTGAAGGTATCGTTATCGAGAGTACCGGCAGTTGGTACAAGGTGGAAATCGGGGGTACGATCCACGACTGCCGCACTCGTGGCCGCCTGCGCTTGAAGGGGGTGCGTTCGACCTCTCCTGTGGTGGTGGGCGACCGTGTGCAGGTGGAGTTTACCGATGCGGGCGAGGGTATGATTGTGGCTATTGAGCCGAGGCGTAACTACATTATTCGCCGTGCATCCAACCTCTCCAAAGAGTCGCACATCATCGCAGCCAATGTGGACTGCGCTGCGGTGGTGGTTACCATTGCAGCTCCCGTAACGGCACCCGAGTTTGTGGACCGCTTTTTGGTCACTTGTGAGGCCTATAAGGTTCCCGCAGTGATAATTCTCAACAAGATAGACACTGCCCGCAACCACCCCGAAAAACTCGAAGAGTTCCGCCACATCTACTCCTCGGCAGGCTACCGCATCATTGAGTGCTCGGCACTTACAGGCGAAGGTGTGGAGGAGGTTGTGGAGTTGCTGAGGGGCAAGACAACATTGTTGAGTGGCAATTCCGGTGTGGGTAAATCAACCCTTGTGAATGCCATTGAGCCCTCCGCAACAGCCAAGACAGGCGAGATTTCGGAGGCACACCTACAGGGTAAACACACAACCACTTTTTCGCACGTCTATCCACTCTCCTTTGGTGGTCGTATTATTGACACTCCCGGTATTCGTGGTTTCGGACTCATCGACATCAAGCCCGAAGAGCTATACCACTACTTCCCCGAAATGATGAGGGTGAGCGAGGGTTGTAGGTTCTACAACTGCACCCACACCCACGAACCACATTGTGCCGTAACGACAGCGGTGGCCGACGGCGAGATTTCCATTAGTCGCTACGAAAGTTACCTCAAAATACTCGATGACGATGGCAAATACAGATAGAAAACCCACCGAGTGGTACCGTGAGCGCACGGAGTATCTGGCGGAGTTTATGCTCCCCGAGAGATTTGCCACAATGCAGAGAGTGGTGGCCAACCGCACCCGCTATATGACCGTGTGTGCCGAGAACACGTTTCACCCACAGAATGCAAGTGCGCTGGTGCGCCATTGCGAGGCGTTTGGTGTGCAGGAGTTGCACGCCATAGAGTTTTTGTGTGGCTTTCAGGCTAATCTACACATTGTGCGTGGCACTGATAAGTGGGTTGACATTCAACGATATGGCTCCACATCCGAGGCTGTTGAGCACCTCAAAGCGCAGGGCTACCGCATAGTGGCTGCAACACCCCACACGGACGACACCACGCCTGATAATTTCGACGTTACGGCAGGCCCATTTTGCCTTGTTTTCGGCACCGAAAAGCAGGGTATTTCGGAGGAGATTATGGCCGTGGCGGACCAATTTGTGAAGATACCAATGTATGGCTTTGTGGAGAGCCTCAATGTGTCGGCCTGTGCGGCCATTCTCATACAGCAACTTGTTGAGAAGCTCCACCGTAGCGATGTGGATTGGCACCTCTCGGAGAACGAGCAGGCCGAACTGCTCTATCGCTGGGCTCGTGAGAGCGTGAAGGACGACGAACTCATCCTACGCAAACGCTTTACAGATATATAGTTTTTGGGCCATAAGACCGAAATTTCTCAATTCTCAATTCTCAACTCTCAATTCTCAACTCCCAACTCCCCTATGACGCTACTTCGTAAACAATTCCTGCAACATATTGGTCAAACATCTCCCTCGCCACAACTCATTGAGGTTGCCCGGGCGGAGGGTGTGTTCTTCTACACTCCCGAGGGTAAACCATATTATGACCTCATTTCGGGCGTGTCGGTGAGCAACGTGGGCCACGGTAACCCCGCAGTGGTGGATGCTGTGTGTGCCCAAGCAAGGGACTATATGCACATTATGGTCTATGGCGAGGTGGTCGAGAGGCCACAAGTGGAGTATGCCCGTAGGATTGCCGAGGCACTTCCCGAGCCGCTGGATAGTGTCTATTTTCTGTCGTCGGGAGCCGAGGCTGTGGAGGGTGCGCTCAAATTGGCCAAGAGGGCTACGGGGCGTACCGAACTGATAGGTATGCGCAATGCCTACCACGGCTCCACACACGGAGCAATGAGCCTGATGGGTGGCGAGGATTGGAACTATGCTTTCCGCCCACTGCTGCCCGATGTGCGACACATTAGGTTTAACAACTTCGACGACCTACAATATATCACCACCCGCACCGCAGGTGTGTTGGTCGAGCCGGTACAGGGTGAGGCTGGTGTGGTTGTACCTGCCGAGGGCTACCTCCAAGCACTGCGAGAGAGGTGTACGGAAGTGGGTGCGAAGTTGATTTTCGATGAGATACAAATGGGCTTCGGTCGTAGTGGCGAGATGTTTGCTTGTGTGAAATATGGGGTTACCCCCGACATCCTATGCCTTGCCAAAGCTCTCGGTGGAGGTATGCCTTTGGGTGCTTTTGTGAGCGACCACAATACGATGAACCTACTCACCCACAACCCAGTGTTGGGACATATCACCACCTTTGGTGGCCACCCCGTGTGCTGTGCAGCGGGCCTTGCTGCGATGAACTTCTTGGAGGAGAATAATCTTGTGGCCGAGGTAGAACATAAGGGCGCACTGTTTGAGAGTCTTGTGTCGGGCCACCCGAAGGTGCAGGAGATTAGGAGGTGTGGTCTGCTGCTGGCGGTGGAGTTGGGTAGTAGTGAGGCCTATTTCCGCCTGCTCGACATCTTTATTGAGGCGGGTATATTGAGCGACTGCTTCCTCTTCTGCGAGAGCGCATTCCGCATCTCGCCACCGCTTACCATCACTGAGGAGGAGATACGCTCCTGCGCTACGCTTATTTGCGACTGCCTCGATAGGTTGTAGTCAACCGTCGACCGTCAACCGACAATCGTCAACCGTCTTTCCCTAGGGTCCTTAAAGACCTTAAAGACCTTAGGGCCCTTAAAGCCTCTTCTAAATCACGGGTATCTTTTTTAATACCCAAGACCTTGGAGGGGGTCCGCCTTCTTCACGGGTTACGTTTTTGTTACCCGTGAGGTGGGGGATAGGGAGTGTAGGGGCCTCAGGGTCCTTAGGGAGTTTAGTGAATGTAGTGAGTGTAGGTAGCCCCACACCCACCCCTCCCCTACGAAAGGGGAGGTCGGGAGGGGTGGTCGAAATTGCGCTCGGCGGCCTCGCCGAGCAGGAGGTCGGGAGGGGTGGCCG
>JAGBGK010000079.1 GCA_017936005.1 Tidjanibacter sp. | reverse complement strand
GCAGAAAGGGAATGGAAAATTCAAAATTCTCCTTCTCCTTAAACTCCTTAAATTCCCAAAACTCTCGGGTAACAAAAAAGATACCCGCGAAGAAAAGCAAAGGAAAGTAGAAAACCGCGCCAAAGGCGCACCACAATTTTCAATTTTCCATTTTCAATTTTCAATTTCAAAAGTCGGTCGACGGTCGACGGTCGACGATTAAAGGCACGGAAGTACCTTTTCGAGTCTTATGCCCCTCGAACCTTTCACCAGCACAAAGGCCCTACGCAAGGGTTGCGACGAGAGTAGCCACACCACATCATCGGCCGTGGCACAGCGCACAATGCGTGGGTCGGCAGAGCTGGTCGCACCAAAGTTTTGGCCCACCAAAATTATCCTCTCCGCATCACCACCTACGGCAGCCTCCACCACCCTCTCGTGCTCCTCGTGGCTCCACTCGCCAAGTTCGAGCATATCTCCGAGTATCAGCACCTTACGGTGGTAGCCAGACCTCTCCGTAGCATTGTGCACAGCCACCGCTGCTGCCATACTCGAAGGGTTGGCATTGTAGCAATCAACGGTGAGCAGATTATCCTTTGTCTGCACCTGTTGGGAGCGGTTATTAGAGGGGATATACTCGGCAATGGCGGCCCTTATTTTATCCTCCTCCACTCCGAAAAAGCGGCCCACAGCAACGGCTGCCGCAATGTTGAAACGATTGTAGTCGCCCACAAGGTTTGACTTCACCCCCTCGGCCAGCTCCGAAGAGTAGCCAACCGACCTCAACTCCGTCCTCTCGGCAACCATTGCCGACAGCACCTCGTCGTCGGAGCGATAGATGGCCACTCCACCACTCAGGGCCAGACAGTCATAGAGTTCGCCCTTGCCCTTACGGATACCCTCAACACCTCCGAAGCCCTCCAAGTGGGCACGTCCGATGTTGGTAATGAGGCCATAGTCGGGGGCGGCAATCTCGGCCAACAGAGCAATCTCGCCCCGGGCACTTGCGCCCATCTCCACCACAGCAACCTCGTCCTCCGCGGTCATCGACAGCAGGGTGAGTGGTACGCCAATGTGGTTGTTGAGATTACCCACCGTGCAAGCCGTGCGAAAGCCACGCGAGAGCACCGCCGAGGTGAGTTCCTTGGTGGTGGTTTTACCATTGGTACCCGTGATGGCCAACACCCTAATGCCCAACTGCTTGCGGTGGTAGTGGGCCAGCTCTTGGAGTGTCCTCAACACATCCTCAACGACCACGCATCGCTGCTCGTCCACACCCTCCACAGCCTCGTCAACAACCACCGCCAGCGCACCCGCAGCGAGGGCCGCCGCGGCATATTGATTACCATTGAAATTCTCGCCTTTGAGGGCGAAGAAAATCTCCCCTTTTTGGAGTTTGCGGGAGTCGGTTTGGATACCCGTAGATTGCACAAAGAGGCCGTAGAGCCTCTCTGTTATGGTGGTGTTTATTTTCATCGTTTGAACTTGTTGTCGGTGGGAGCAAAAACTGCTTTTCACACCCAAATAATCCCTCCTAAATAAACTTGTTTCCTTTGGTGAAATTGACCGTTTCGATATATCGTTTAATATTCTTCTCGGCACTCCTCGGGCAAACCATCAGCACGTCGTCCGTGTCGACCACAATGTAGTCTTTGAGCCCCTCCAAGACAACCACTTTCTCCTCCGGAGTGCGAATAACGCAGCCCTCGGTGTTAAAGGTAAAAGTATTGGTGCTGAACGTGTTACCATTCTCATCCTTGGTGGAATACTCATACATCGAGCCCCAGGTGCCCACGTCGCTCCACCCCAGGTCGCTACACCTCACCCACACGTTGTCGTAGCGTTCCATAATGCCGTAGTCGACCGAGATGCCCTTACATTCGGGATAGACAAGGTCTATTTGTTCCTGCTCGGTGGGTTTGCCATAGTGGTCGGCGATGCTGTTGAGCGGGCCATAAATTTCGGGTTGCAGTTGCTCAAAGGCCGACAAAATAGTGGACACCCTCCAAACGAAGATACCCGAGTTCCAGAAATACTCGCCACTGTGCACAAAAATCTCGGCCAACTCACGGTTGGGTTTCTCGGTGAAGGTCTTGGCCTTGTTGAACTTACCCGACGCTTTGTGCTTGTTGACCTGAATGTAGCCATATCCCACCTCGGGCCTTGTGGGTTGCAGGCCTATGGTGAGCAGAGCATCCTCCTCGCCCACAAAGTCGAGGCACTGCTGGATGACCTCACAGAAGTGTATCTCGTTGAGAATGAAGTGGTCCGAAGGGGTTACCACCATCCTTGCATCGGGATTGATACTGCGGATACGCATTGCAGCATAGGCCACACAGGGGGCGGTGTTACGTCCCACAGGCTCACACAGCACCCTATCGGCCGATAGTTCGGGAATCTCCGCCAACACCATATCACGGTAGGCGGTGTTGGTTGCCACAAAGATGTTTTCCAGCGGGATGATATTGGCAAATCGCTCGAAGGTGGTGCGGATGAAGCTCTTGCCCGTACCGAGCACATCAAGGAATTGTTTTGGTTTGCTACGACGGCTGATGGGCCAGAAGCGGGAACCAATGCCACCGGCCATAATAACGCAGTAATTGTTTTCGTTCATTGTAAAAAATGTGTAATTTTGAGGTTACTCGTGGGCAAAAGTACGAAAATTTACTACCTTTGCCAATATTTATCTGCTTTTATTAACGAAAGAGTATGAAGGTAAAGTATTTTACACTACCAAATATTATCACTCTGGGCAACCTTGCGTGTGGAACAATGGCTGCCGTGTGTGCTGTGAGCCACATTTGGGCTCCCGAAGTGGTGAGCCTTAAAGTGCCCCTACTGTTCATTCTGGCTTCGGCCGTGCTGGACTTCTGCGACGGTCTGGCCGCACGACTCACGGGACAATACTCCGCCCTGGGTGTGCAACTCGACTCGCTGGCCGATATGGTTAGCTTCGGCCTCACACCATCGCTCATCCTTGTTGCGATGTTCGAAAAGGCAGGAGGCGTGGGTGCTTGGTGGTTAATTGCCCTTGCGGTGGTGCTCTGCTCGGCACTCCGACTCGCAAGGTTCAACATCGACGAGGAGCAGAAGGAGAGTTTCATCGGACTACCCACCCCTGCGTGTGCCATAGCCATCGGCTCGTTGGCGTGGGCTGTGGAGGAGGCAATCTTCACCCTCTCGCCGAGTGTAATCCTCGCCATTGCTATCGTTGCAGCGTGGTTACTCATCAGCCCCATCGGAATGTTCTCGCTCAAATTCAATGGTTTCAGCCTCAAAAATCCCGCCAATCGTTTGCGCTACGTTTTCCTGTTGGTAGCCGCTGCAATCATCATCATCGGCGGGCTGGGATGCGCTTGGGTGGTGGTAATACTCTATGTTCTTACATCCATTGTCAACACGCTCCTCGCGGCAGCAAAAAACAACAAATAATTTGGGAAGAGTGAAGAGGAGTTTTTTAAGGATAGTCATCGCACTCGGAGTGGTGTTGGTTGGGTGGTGTGAGCAGTCGCACGCACAGGTTATGGGCGCACAAGATTTCGGACGCGACCCAATGGCACTCACACAGGCAATGCAGAGTATGCAGAACAACCCCTATGCAGGTGAGCAGGAACTCGACGAGAACGGCAACCCTATCGTTCCCGAAGAGCAGGCCGACTCGGTAAAGGTGAAGGAGATAATGCCCCTCGAATCGTTCTTCTTTGACGACTCGGTGCGTCGCCGCAAACACTTTGTGTGGACGGTGGACACCTATGCCAACCACGTCAAAATGAAGGATATCGACACCCTGTTGGGGTCGTTCAACTACGACTATCCGTTCCAGCGTGAGGATGTGGGCGATGCCAATGTGGGCATTGTGGGTGGCGTTTCCACCCCGCTCAACTTCTTCCGCCGTCCGCAGGGCAACGACTTCACCTTCGTGGACGGATACTACTCCTACCTCTACACCACCGAGAACGCTCCGCACTACAACAACAAGCGTCCCTACACCATTCTGGGCTACCTCACGGGTGGTCAGAAGAGATACGCCGAGGAGGTGCTCCGAGTGGTACACGCACAGAATGTAACCCCCTCAACGGGTTTCAATGTGAGCTACGACAGCAACCACTCGCGTGGCATCTACAATTGGCAACGAGGCAAGGTTACCGACCTCTCGGCCGCCATATCACACACCGGCAAACGATACTCGGTGCACGCAGGCGCCATCACCAACACCATCTCCAACCGCGAGAACGGTGGTCTGACGGAGGCGTGGCACGTTGTGGACACCCTCTATGAGTCGGCACAAGGTCTGCCAATGAGGATGAGCGACGCACTCAACAAGGCCAACAACACGGCCTTCTATGCAGTGCAATCGTTCGGTATCCCCTTTGTGCCAATGAGCGACTCGGTCTTCACAATGGCCGACCGCACCGCCCTCTTCATTGGCCACTCCATCACCTACAACCGTTGGAATCGTAACTACTCCGACACCTACAACGGCACCTCCTACAACATTACCGACCGACAAGGTAAGGTTGTTGAGAAGCTTAACTACTACGAGAATTGGTACCTCAACCCGGAGACCACCTGCGACTCGCTCTCGGAGTCACTGCTGACCAACCGCCTCTTTGTGCAGTTCCAACCCTACGACCGTAATGGTGTGCTGGGCACGGTGGACGGAGGTATCGGTTGGGACCACCACCGCTATTGGCAATTCCGCCCGGATGACTATCTCAAAGGCTCCTCCTTCGACAAGCGCAACACATACTATGCCTATGCCAACGCCACGGGTGCCATCGGTAAGTGGTTCGATTGGCACGGCTTTGCACGCTTCAACGTGGGCGGTTACAGGGCCGGCGACATCGACATTGACGCCGATGCACGCCTCAATCTGTTTGTCAAAGAGCGCCCCATAACCCTCTCGGGACGATTTGGTTTCGAGGTCGAAGAGCCCTCCTATTGGGCACAAAACTACTTCTCCAACCACTTCATTTGGAGCAACAACTTCGGCAAGCAAAACCGCACCGAGTTGGAGGTCAACCTCCAAGTGCCACACATCGGCGCAGAGGTTGGTTTCAAGCAGGCAGTGTTGGGCAATGCGGTCTACTACAACGAGTTGGGCCTCCCCTCACAGATGATGGGTGCGGTGAGCGTCACGGGGCTCTATCTGCAAGAAAACCTCGCACTCGGTATTCTCAACCTCAACCACAGAGTGATGTTGCAGTTCAGTAGTGACCAGACCGTCGTGCCCGTACCAACCGTTGCGGCCAACATATCCTATTTTCTGAAATTCCAACCCGTGAAGAACGTCCTGACGGTGAAGGCAGGTGTGGATGTGTGGTGGAACTCGCCCTACTACGCACAGGCCTACAACCCCGCCACGATGACCTTCTACAACCAACGTGAGGCCGAGATAGGCAACTACCCCTATGCCAACGTGTTCCTCGTGGCCAAATGGAAGACGATGCGTATCTTTGTGCAGTATCAACACGCCAGCGAGAATCTCTTCGAGAAGCTCAAAGCGTCGTTCAGCGTGCCATACTATCCCTACAACCGAGCACTGCTCAAATATGGCATTTCGTGGTATTTCGACAATTAGTGGCCCACACCACCAACCCACACTTTCGTATTGACAACACTCAAAAACCCGCACAGGGTACATAGACTCACAGCACTCCTCTCTGCGCTCTGCCTTTTGGTAGGATGCAGCGGTGGCAAACATACGCCAGAGTGTGAGTCACTGAAAGTTGCACTTGGCGACGATGTAGCAGGATACTTTGTGGTGGGTGGCGAACACTACGGTTTCGTTACCTCCGTAACGGATGCCGTGGCCAACATAATGGGACGCAGGCTCACAGTTACCACCTCGCTCTCAACCGAACAATTGAATGGTGGGTTGCGTAGCGGAGATATAGACATCGCCGCCATACCCTCACACCACCGCGTGGAACTCCACAACTACCCTTCCCTATCGCTCTACTCCACCGACTATGTTCTGCTGATGCCCTCGTGGGCAAAGGTGGCCGACACCACCGAGGCCATTGAACTGTGTAGGGGCAAGAGGGTGGCCACCGACAAGGGTTTCCGTTGCCACACACAATCGTTCCCCACACTCGAAAAGGTAGCCTCACAAATAGACACCGCAGCCACCGATGGGCACTCCCTCGCGCTGCGCCTATTGCAGGGACGATGCGACGCCATTGTGTGTGAGCGCAGCGAGGCTAAACTCGTCAGCTACCTCTACCGCAACATCCGTGAGGTGGCTTCGTTCAATGAGCAGGTGGATATAAAACTCATCTTCGCCAACCGACAACTCAAAAAAATATTCCAAGAGAACCTACAATCCTATACCGCCACGGAGGACTACACAGCCGCCACAGAACTCTACTTTGGCGACACCTCCATATCGAAAGGTTTTGTGCAACTCACCTATCGCCCCACGCGAGTAGTGGGTGGCATCTCGGTGTGGGACAAGCAGTTGAAGAGTGTAGCCACGAAGGTAGGTGTTGATTGGCGACTACTCTCGGCAATGGCTCGCTACGAGTCGGGCTTCCGCAACGACCAGGTGAGCAATATGGGAGCCGTGGGACTTATGCAGGTAACACCCATCGTTGCCGAGGAGTTCAAGATGGAAGACTTTGACCTTGCAGACCCCGACACCAACATACTGCTGGCAGCCAAGCTATTGAGAAAAAATAGCCGTTCGCTCGGCTTTGGCAACTTCCCCACCACGGACGATGGCGTGGCCATTATGATTGCGAGCTACCACTGCGGCATTACCCGTATGATGGAGGCCCAGAGGCTTGCTCGTGCTACGGGAGGTAGTGGTGATAGTTGGGCAGATGTGTCGGCGGTGCTTACGGCAATGGGCGACGTGGAGTGGCTTAGGGCCAACGAGTGCCGTATGGGCCGCTTCAACGACCACCGCATCACCATCGCCTACACCAACCTTGTCCTTGCCGCCTACCAAGGCTACCGACAAACAATGAAAGGGAATTGACAAAATAAAATTTTGTCTAAAATGCTCTCGCTCTGCATAGTCCACAAGTGGCCTCTGCCCTCGCTTATTCGCATTTGCGAAAATTGAAAATT